>NZ_JBDFXP010000006.1:0-164010 GCF_040911965.1 Phocaeicola sp. RTP21359st1_B8_RTP21360_211022 | reverse complement strand
CTGTTTACCGGATACTTTACGATAATCCCGATTATCATTTGAAACCCACACTTCAATATCTGCCGGTTTATGGGCTGCCATGCCATAATTCGTTATGCATCCCACTGATACAGAACGAAGCGACTCCTTCTTTTGCAAATCTATAGTAAAAGCGACAGAATCACTGCTTTCCCATGAATGCCATTCGAAATCCGACTGGCGCAAGCTGCCACGTATACCATTTACTAAAATCTTCCCAGCCTGTGTATTTCCTAAAACAGGTTTGGCGGTAGCCTTATTCCAAACCAAAGGCAATGTCAATGTTTTTCCCATCTGCCGACCTGCTCTATAAGTCGTACACTTTATAGTTTGTGTACCGGTCACCATCAACGGGTTCTTATATAGCGAAGACCGGTCTGTCGGCTCCTTACCATCCATTGTGTAACGGATTTCCACATCAGGACGTTCACATTCCAGTTTCACCTGTAGCTTTCCATTTACAGGGGTTACCGTATGTTGTATATTATACATGGAACAGGCAAACACAATTCCTTTAGCAGACAGATGCTCGTTGAATTTATCCATTGCTACCAAAAAACTTCTCCAATTTTTATGCCAAGGCTGTGTCCAAGCCACTTCGGCTAAAGCAGCCAGACGAGGGAACAGCTGATATTCCACATCTTCCGGTTTATTGCAAAACTCAGTCCACATAGAAGCCTGTACTCCCATCAGCAAGGAACGTACCTCCGGACTCCATTCTTTCTGTATCGGTTCATACCTATATACATCCTTCAATGTATTATTCCCAAAATAGGTCAAAGGTTCAAACCATTGCGGTCCCTGATAACGAATCAAATACATGATACGTGCAGGAGTCATGACAAACCTATGCCCTTGCTCCGCTGCCTTGACGGCAGCCTGACCGTAGCCTCTCCAACCATAAATAATTGCTCCGTCGGGAATCCGGGTATTGGTCAGTTCATCCCAGCCCATGGCTTCTTTCCCTTTGCTTTGTACATATTTACTCATTCTCGCCATAAAATAACCTTGCAACGCTTCTTCGTCCTCCAAGCCTTCCTGTCGCATACGCTCCTGACAAAGCGGACACTCCTTCCAATGCGTTTTCCGAGCCTCATCTCCACCCAAATGAATATACCTGGAGGGAAACAGCTCCACCACCTCGTCAATCACCCCTTGCAAGAAAGTGAACACACTATCGTTTCCTGCACAGAAGATCACATCCGCATGATTTCCTCCCAATCCTGGAAGGACACCGATAAATTTATCGACCACAGGACAAGCCAACAACGGATAAGAAGCCAACGCAGCATTACTATGAGCCGGCATTTCAATTTCAGGAATCACTTCAACCTGATGTCGGGCGGCATACGCCACTATCTCACGGATATCCTCCTGTGTGTAAAATCCTTTTTCTACAGTCGGTTCACCCTGCCGGGGATTACGACGCTCCGGAAAAGATTTTCCAGGACGATCTACACGCCGTGAACCGATTTCCGTAAGTAAAGGATATCTCTTTATTTCAATACGCCAACCATTATCATCCACCAAATGCAGATGCAGGGTATTGATTTTCAACATTCCCATACAATCGATAATACGAAGCAGATTCTCTTTCGGAATAAAAAAGCGGGCCACATCCACCATCAATCCACGATATCCGAAACGAGGTTCATCCTTGATTGTCATAGCCGGCACGCTCCAATCCGCAGTTTCCACCACCGCTGTGCCCTCAATGGAAGCAGGCAATAACTGACGAATAGTCTGCAAGGCATAAAAAAAACCTTTTGTATCTGAAGCTTTAACTATTATCTGCCTGGGAGTTATTTCCAGATGATACGCCTCACTCTTTAATGCGTCATCGGTGAGGAAACTGATTTTCCCCTTCTTTTCTCCAACCTTCACACAAGGAGTAAATCCGGCCGCCTGGGTAAAAAGAGCAGAGAAACAGCGTGCAACCTCTGCCTGCTCCTCATTTTCTACCGTAAAGTCTGTTTTTCCGGAGAAAGTAAAATAACCTGTACCCGGAGTAATACTCTCCGGGCAGGGAACAATAGATATAGATTGGATTAGGTTGTCAGCTGGTAAGGCCATAGTCGCAAATAACGACCATAGCAAAATCAAACAGGTGTATTTCATGATATATGCTATTTTTCTTATTCTTTGTCTCTATCGGGTGAAAAGCGTACCGGATCATTATACTGCTCCTGCAATCTTGCCAATTCAGTCTTCAGCTCCGTCACAACCGGTTCATATTCTTTCTGACCATAAAGATTATGCATTTCCGTAGGGTCTGCCTGTAAATCATACAATTCCCACACATCAATATCATTATAAAAGTGAATTAATTTATAACGCTCTGTACGTACACCATAATGACGTTTCACCATATGTTCTGCCGGATATTCATAAAAATGATAATACAATGATTTGCGCCAATCAGCAGGTTTTTCTCCTTTCAACAGTGGAAGCAACGAAACACCTTGGATATCTTCGGGAACAGGAGCACCTGCCAATTCCAGAAAGGTAGGTGCATAATCTATGTTTTGCACCAGTTCTGTAATATCACCTTTCCTGTCAAAACCTTTGGGCAACCGCATTATAAGCGGAGTATGCATGGATTCTTCGTACATAAAGCGTTTGTCAAACCAACCATGTTCTCCCATATAGAAGCCTTGGTCTGAAGTATAAACCACCAAGGTATTGTCCAGCATATTCTTTTCTTTCAGATAATCCAGTACACGACCTACATTATCATCCAACGATTTCACTGTTTTCATATAGTCACGCATATAGCGCTGGAACTTCCAATCGGCCAATTCTTTACCCTGAGGATTCTTTTTATAGAAGTCATCGATAATGGGACCATAAAACTTATCCCATGCCGCACGCTGCCCCTCATCCATACGTCCGATATAATTTTCATAAAGAGCCTTCAAACGGGTTTGTTTATCGGGGCGAAGCATCTTAAGGTCATAAATCATATCCATATCCTTCACGATGCTCATTTCCTGAGCCGCTGCCGCAGGACGTCCTTCATAATCATCAAAGAAATTATCGGGCAACGGAAAAGTTTTATCTTCATACAAAGACAAGTTACAAGTATCTGCCAGCCAGTTGCGATGAATAGCCTTGTGATGAATCAAAATACAAAAAGGTTTGTCTTTATCCCGTTTGTTCTCCATCCAGTCTATGGCATCATCAGTAATGATATTGGTTATATACCCATGTTTTTGAATGGTGTCATTGTCTTGCGTAATAAAATCCGGATTATAGTAATCACCTTGTCCGGGTACAATCTCCCAATAATTGAAACCTGTGGGCAGACTCTCTAAGTGCCATTTTCCGATAAGGGCGGTCTGGTATCCGGCCTGTTGCAGCAGCTTCGGAAAAGTCTGTTGCGAACCATCAAATATACAAGTGGTATTATCATAGAATTTATTAGCACAACTATGCTTGCCGGTAATCATGCAGGCACGGCTGGGACCACTTAATGAATTGGCCACAAAACTGTTAGTAAAACGCACTCCGTCATTAGCAATGCGGTCAAGGTTAGGCGTTTCCATATAACGCTTGTCATAGCAGCTCATCATCTGGGCAGTATGGTCATCGGTCATTATATACACGATGTTGTAAGGTTTCTGCTCCTCAGTTTTCTTTTGTGAAGCGCATGATGACAAAGATGCCACAGCAGTGATGCCGGTCAAAGAAAAAAGTAATCCTGATTGTAGGTTGTTCATATTCATAAATTTAAATAAGCAAAGAATTAACATCCGCAAAGATACAAGTTATGTTATTGTTTCTTGTCTGGAAATGACTATTTTATATCTGAGAATGTCCAAAAACAGGTTACAGACAAGAAAAAAACGGATGCAAAGCGCAGGTGCGCCCTGCATCCGGAAAAATCCAATAAAGACCTATTGAATAAAGCGTTCTATCATGTTTTCTTAATTAGTATAACCATAATTATTATCACTATAATCAAGAGCAGAATTGGTATCTATCTCATCTTTCGGAACCGGGAGCAATAAATTTTTCTTCAGGAAGTTTTCATCATTCAAATTTCCATCATTAAAAATACGTTCTCCCCAGTTCCCGTTCCCTTTAGGATTATTGGCCACTGATTCTTGAATAATTCCATGCCCATTGTTGACCTCGAAAGCTTTTTTCAAAAGCCCTGTGCCGCGTAAACGCATTTTCTGATACATTTCCGGTTCACCGGCACCTTCAAAAATACGTTCAAAATAAATTTTCTCACGCACTTGTTCCTTAGACAAGCCACTCTTCCAGTCAGCCGGCTGAGACGCGTTTCCTGATTGACGCGCTCTCTTCAGCACCTCATTGGCCAATGTTATCGCCTTGTCAGTCTGCCCCAATTCATTATATACATCCGCTGCCATCAGCAACATATCTGCATAACGATACAAAATTAAATTCTTATGACTGTTATTACCACTCTGCTCAGGATCCCATGGTTTCTTGAAATAGGGCCATGACTTTGTATTGGTAGATGGCTTTTTTGTCGCATTTTCCAACAAAGACAACAAGCCTTTCAAATACCCTTTTTCAGCGGGAGTCGCAGTAGCCGTATCGGCAATCATAGCATAAAGTTCTTCAGCTTTCGGACTAGCCGGATCAGCTAATTTCTCGTAAGGAATCCGTCCTACATACAACTTGGGTTTCTTCCATCCGGCAGGTTTTTCTTCTCCTTCAATGGTATATGTAAAATAAGGATAGGCATATACAGTATCGCGCGCCGAAGCTATAGGCTCCTCTTTAGGTTTCTCACCTTTTCCTACTCCGGCATAAGACTTCCAATAAGTCAGGAATGTGCTTTCAATACGTGGATCACCGGGATAAGTAGCCCAAAAATAATCATACAAAGCTTTTGAAGCACGTATGCGGTCCCAAGCCTGCCCATTACAAGAGCCATTAGGAGCGACCAGCCAGCTACCCCGATTACGGGTGGTAGAACCTGCAAGTGCAAAATTCAATTGAAAAATAGATTCCGGAGAACCTTGTACGTAATCAACAAACAAATCACTGAATTTATCCGCCAGCCGGTATTTAGGCATTACCTCATCAAAACACGCTTTTGCCTTCTCCCAAGCCGTATTATCACCCTGACAGCCCAAAGTATGATAGAGTTTTCCTAGATACGCTTTCGCCGCCCACTTCGTTGCAAAACCGTCATCATCTTTTTCCGGTAAATTCTCATAAGCGAACTCCCAGTCAGTACGTACCAATTCAAAGACCTCATTTTTAGGAGAACGAGGAACAGCTACTCCGTCATGAGCAGAGGGAGTGGTCTTTAAAGGTACATCTCCATAGGTAACTGCCAAATTATAATAAGCCAATGCACGCAAAAAACGAGCAGCCGCTTCCATTGGCAATTTATCAGCCGATTCTAACGGACTATCGGCAATATTGGCAATGAATGCATTTGTTTCACCAATCACTTTATACATCCCTCTCCACGCCATTGTGTTTATGGTTTCATCAATTCCTCCGTCCATAGAGACCAATAAATCTGTAGAACTGCCATTCGTTTGTGACCATCCAAAACCACAATATCCAAATGTTACTTCCTGCCATGCCTGGCCATAAGCATTATCAGCCGACATATATCCGTAACATCCCATCAAAGCCTGTTTGGCATTTTCCACAGTACTAAACTGAGTTTTTGTATTTATCGTATATTGCGGGTCTTCATCCAGCCACGATTCGCAGGATGCCAATGACAAAGCACCTGCTAATAAAAATATATATTTTAGTTTTTTCATTTTACAAAAAAAATTATCGGTTAAACTATTTAAAAGGTCACATTTAATCCAAAGACATAAGAACGTTGGCTTGGAAATGCATTCATATCAATGCCCGGGCGTAATCCATCAAAAGCAAACGAATTGATTTCCGGATCGTATCCACTGTAATTAGTGATGACAAATGCATTTTTAACCGAAGCAAATACACCTATATTCTGAAAGCCGATTTTCTTCATCCAAGATTTTGGCAATGTATAATTCAAAGTGATATCCGAACAACGCAAGTAACTTCCATCCTCAATATAACGGTCATAAACCACGTTCTTTACATTCGCCGTAGCCGACGGATAAAGATTTGAATGATTCTCTTCCGTCCAGATATTCCGGAATGCTTCTTGTGTCAAATTACCAGCTTGCCGAGAGGGCGTATAATAACGGATATTCGTATTCAATATCTGATTACCATGCACACCATTAAAAGAAGCCGAAACAGACAGGTCTTTCCAGGCAATACGAGTTTGGAAACCATAAGTAAAGTCCGGATTCGGATTGCCTAAAATGGTTTTATCCTTTTCATCCACAACACCATCCTCATTCATATCCACCGCTTTTATATTACCGGCTCCCAAGTCATTGGCCACAGAACTGGAATAATATTTTGTTGATCCGTCAGCAGCCGTATAAGCAACTTTTCCATCTACAATATCTTCCGGCTGAATAATACCTTGAGTCTTATATCCGAAGAACAATCCCGGTGCCTCACCTGCAATGAAAAGATTAGCAATACCAAAATGATCTCCTATAGAAGTTCCCTGATATCCACGCACATTCTTCAAGGTTCCAAAATCTGTCGGTGCAAAACCCAGGTCACCAATTTTTGATTTATTGAAACCAATGTTTCCGCCCAAACTCCAACTCCAACCGTTCAAGTTACGGAGAATATCTCCATTCAAACTAATTTCAACACCTTTGTTTTTCAACGAACCTTGATTCAACATCACACTTGCAAAACCACTGGAAGCAGGCAATGAACGCGAAATAAGCAAATCATTGGTTTTTTTCTGATATACATCTACTGATCCTGACAGACGGCTGTTGAAAAAAGCAAAATCAAGACCCACATTCCAAGAAGATGTACGTTCCCACTTCAACCCGTCATTCTGCAAATTGCTTACCGCCATTGCCAAAATCTGATCCCCTGTCGCTTTTGCATAATCTATTATTTGTGAATAATCAGAGAAAGTAGCATAGGGATTAATGCCCTGATTGCCTGTAACACCAAAACCTAAACGTATTTTCATTTGATTCAACCAGTTAATGTGCTTCATAAACTCTTCCTGCTCCATACGCCAGGCCAAAGAGAAGGAAGGGAAGTAAGACCATCGGTTACCCCTTTTGAATTTACTTGATCCGTCCGCACGTACAGATGCAGTAAGCAAATATTTATCATAAGCAGAAAGATTGATACGACCTAGATAAGACAGTAACTGATAATCCTTTTGGGTAGGTTGTTCATGAGTCTTCACAGAAGCAAGGTGTAACCCTTTTGTACGTAAGTCAAAATTAGAGAAACGAGTACCCTTCACATTCTTATTCAAGAATGTATGTCCGTCATAAGTTACACCAGCAGTCGCTCCCAGATGAATACCTTTCGCCAAGTCAATATTTAAATTCAATAAGTTCTCTATATTATAATTGGTCTTGTTCAAATTAGCCATGGCTAGCACACCTTGATCATTAGCACCGATAGTGAGCTGCATGCCATACCAACGAGCACGTTCGTTTATATTCACATTTCCTCCGGCACGAAGATTATACGAAAGGTATTTGCAAATATTCCATTTCAAATCCAGACTACCGCCAAAGCTTTTATCATCCGTTATATCATCATAGTCATCCCGCCAGCTATAAACAGTAGTTTTTGCGTCCATGTCCGTTTGTAATGTCGGGTCGTCTGCCGGAATTTCATAAGGAGCTGTATCCAATACTGTACGTGCCAATGAACCGGCAATACCACCTGTCGTATTACCCCCGGTCATCATATCATTTTGTTTGATAGATCCATTCAAAGCAAGCGCCATAGTAACGGACTTTGAAAGGTTAGCCGTAAGGTTTGCACGCAAATCACCTTGTTTAATACCTGTATTGCTCACAATACCTTTTATATCCTTAAAACCACCCGAAACATAATAAGTCATTGCATCCGATCCTCCGCTGACCGATGCAGAATAGACTTGAGAGAAAGCAGATGAATAGGCTTCTTTCTGCCAGTTCTTATAACTCAAGACACGATAGTATTCAGGGTTGGTAGGATCTTTTTTATATTTATCCAAGTTTTCACCATACACATAATGCATCTCGCCATTTGCTTGCGGATAGTACTTTTCCTCGCCGGCATTAGCCTTCATATTGGCATAAGCAGCATACTGTTCCAGATTCAACATATTATGCAGGTTACGGGCATCCGCAATGGTAAAGTTTGCAGTCACGTTTACTTTAGCCTTACCTGCTTTCCCTTTTTTAGTCGTAATGATAATAACACCATTCGCACCGCGGGAACCATAAATTGCCGTAGCCGAGGCATCTTTTAATACAGTGATATCTTCAATATCCGCAGGATTCAAAGCACTTAAAGGATCCTGCGCAATCTGGAAATCACCGCCACCCATAGCCGACTCTGCAAATTCCCCGGTGGAAGATTGCGGGACATTATCAATAACATACAGAGGCTGGTTATCTCCACGCAATGAGTTAGCGCCACGAATTGTCACAGAACTGGCAGCTCCCGGAGCAGCCATAGATGAAGTTACATTCAGCCCCGCCACCTTACCTTGCAACAGATTATTAAAAGAAGCTGTTTTAGAAGCATCGTTAGCATCCGGACGCAAGCTGGCGGTAGCACCGGTCAAATCACTCTTTCTTGCCGTACCATAAGCCACTACCACCACTTCATCCAATGTCTGGGTATCATCTTTCAACTGAACATTCAATACTTTTTTTCCACCGACCGGCACTTGCTGGGTCACATAGCCAATAAAAGAAAACACTAATGTAGATTTGGAGTCAGGAACATCAATAGAATAATTGCCATCAAAATCTGTAATGGTTCCCGTGGCTGTACCTTTCACTTGTACATTCACACCGGGCATCCCCTCGTTCGTACTGTCAGTAACTTTACCTGTTACTTTTATCTGCTGGGCAAACATATCTGGAATTGCTGCCACACAGAAGACACACACTAGAAAAACGTTAAAGAGGTTCTTCTTCATAGAATTAAATTTAAATTAGTAATTTATGATAGTTAACATTATTTTAATCTGTGGCAAATGTAGAGGAAAACAGAAGTATAAGGGGTACAATAATCACTATTTTTAAGTCCAAAATTAGCTAAAAAGGTCCATTTCACCGAGAAATAGTCAATTTTAGAGGAGTAATAAACAAAGTCGGAAACCCGGCCATTGTTTTTTTAAGGACAATGACAACCAACCCAAATATAAAAACAAGTATCTTTGTATCTCCAAATATGTTTTTATCCATTAATCAATATATTATGAAACTAAAATTTTCTATTTTAACGATCCTGCTGTTCTTCTTATCAGCATCTTTTCCCTTGGCCGCCCAAAAGGCTCCCCAACCGTTTGATATTGACACCCCTTCGCTCCGCGTCTTCCTTCCGGCTCCCGAACTGGCGACAGGCCGTGCCATAGTAGCCTGTCCGGGTGGCGGATATGGCGGACTGGCTGTCAACCACGAAGGCTATGACTGGGCACCTTACTTCAACAAACAAGGCATCGCACTGATTGTACTGAAATATCGGATGCCTCATGGTGACCGCACTCTCCCCATCTCGGACGCCGAAGCTGCCATGAAAATGGCGCGCGACAGTGCCGATGTATGGAATCTGAATCCATATGATATAGGTATAATGGGCTCCTCTGCCGGAGGGCATCTAGCTTCAACCATCGCCACACATGCCCGCCCCGAACTCCGCCCTAACTTTCAAATCCTGTTCTATCCTGTCATCACCATGGATAAATCCTATACTCACATAGGATCTCACGATAATCTTTTAGGTAAGGACGCTTCCGCCGAACTGGAAACCGAATTTTCCAATGAGAAACAAGTAACCAAAGAAACTCCCCGCGCCTTTATCGCCTACAGTGACGATGACAAGACAGTTCCTCCTGCCAATGGGGTAAATTATTACCTGGGGCTGCACAAGAATCATGTACCAGCCGTACTCCATATTTATGCCAGTGGCGGACATGGCTGGGGTATCCGCGAAAACTTCATTTACAAGAATGAGATGTTAAACGATTTATCCGCCTGGTTGCGCAGTTTCAAAGCTCCCCGTAAAGATGCTGTCCGGGTAGCCTGTGTAGGCAACAGCATTACTTACGGAGCAGGAATCAAAAACCGGAGCCACGACAGCTATCCCTCCGTTCTAGGCCGTTTGCTAGGAGATAAATACTGGGTGAAAAACTTTGGAGTCAGCGCACGTACCATGCTGAATAAAGGTGATCGCCCTTATATGAAAGAACAAGCTTACCAACAAGCATTGGCGTTCAACCCCAATATCGTTGTTATCAAACTGGGAACCAATGACAGCAAGTCATTCAACTGGGTACATAAAGCAGATTTCATAAAAGATACACAAACCATGATTGACGCCTTTAAAGCCCTTCCCTCACAACCTGAAATCTATCTATGCTATCCTTCAAAGGCATATCTTACCGGAGAAAGCATTAATGATGATATCATCTCAAAAGAGATTATACCTATGATTAAGAAGGTTGCCAAGAAAAACAAGCTGCCTGTCATTGACCTTCACAGCGCAATGGATGGAATGCCGGAATTATTCCCCGACCATATCCATCCCAATGAAGAAGGAGCGAAAGTGATGGCAAAAGCTGTTTACGATGCTATAGCAAAATAAAAGGAAACGAAGGAGCAGACAGGAATTAATCAGCCAAAAAGAGACTTTTTATCGGTTGTCCGCATTATTCATACGTCATTTTGTTGTGTTATTCAAGACAATCAACTATTTTTGTTCCCAAACCTTGAGTAAGCAATGAAAACATCTGCCCACAACATACGAATCCTGTCCTTGCTCCTTCTATTCACTCTACTGCATTCTATATCAGAAGCCAAACAGTACTTTTTCCAACAAATCCCCTCTCAAAACGGACTTTCCTCCATGGTACGCTGTATGGAAGTCAGTCAGGAAAAAGGATATGTCTGGATAGGGACACGCTCAGGAATCGGACGATTCGACGGTTACGAACAGCGAAGATATCTGCGCGGTAATGTCACACATATTTTGGAAGATGAAGAACATACCATTTGGGCCATCACAGAAAAGGGAGTATTCCGCTACAATGAAAAAGAAGACAAGTTTACCCTTGTGCGGGATAAAGACAACAATCCGGTAATAGCCAGTTCTCTTTGCCTATGGGAGGACGGAGTAATCTTCGGGGGAAGAGGCAGTCTATACAAATACAACTATGAAGACCATATTATCAACCTGTTCCATACGTTGAAGCCGAACGGCAAGTATCATATTTCCAATCTTTACCAATGGGATTCCCGCACTCTCCTGGCCACCAACCGATGGGCAAAAGCTCTGTTTATTGATATCGCTACGGGCAACACCCGTCCTGTTCCCTTCAACAGTGAACAGATTATCTCACTGTTGATTGATAAAAAAGGGAATGTATGGGTAGCTCATTACAATCAGGGAGTAAGCTGTTATGACCGCAATGGAAAACAATTACAGACCTATCATACACAAAACTCTCCCCTCAAAACCAATGTAGTGCTATCATTAGAAGAGCATAACGGACAAATATGGATGGGTACAGACGGAGGAGGAATCCATATTCTCAATCCGCAGACCGGCAAGATATCGACATTGAGGTACATTCCGGGAGATCGTTACTCCTTGCCTGCCAACTCTATTCTTTGTCTATATAACGACAAAAGCGACAATATGTGGGCAGGAAGTGTACGTAACGGATTAATCAATATTAAAGAGGTAGGAATGAAAACCTATCAAGACGTACTGCCGGGACAGAATTACGGACTGAGTGAGAAAACAATCCTATCCATTTATCAGGACCATGACAATCAAATATGGATCGGAACAGACGGAGGGGGCATCAACCTCTTCGACCCGGCCACCGGAAAGTTTCATCACATACTTTCTACCTGGGAAGAAAAGGTGGCTTCCATCACCGGCATGGACAAAGACCATCTGCTGGTTTCGCTATTCAGCCAAGGCCTGTTTATCTTTCATAAAGAAACCCACCGATATCAGCCGCTTGTCATTATCAACGACAGCATTAATGATATTTTATGCCATCGGGGAAAAACAGTCAATGTATATCAAAATACTCCTGAAACCATTTTGATGTTATCCGAAATACCTTATAAATACCATATTGGTAAAAAGCAATTCATTCCCATCACCAAGGGAAAAGGCATCACTGATATTGTCGGTACATTGTTACCCATAAACAGCACAGGAGAGGATTGCTATCTGCACGATTTGGAACATATCTATCATATCAACTCCAGCCTCAACGAACTGGAACTTATATTTACCTGTCAAACAGACACCGTGTTCAATTCTGTTTCACAAGACGAGAACGGATTGCTATGGATAGGCAGTAACCATGGTTTAAGTTATTATAATCCGGGTACAAAGCAATATACCCTTGTCCCCAATACCCTGATTAATGAAATAAGCTCGCTCATTTGTGACCGGCAAGGACGTGTATGGATAGGAACGGAAGAAAAATTATTCGCATATCTGATTAAAGAAAAGAAGTTCATCTTATTCGGTGAACCGGACGGAGTGGTACAAAACGAATATCTGGAGAAACCCCGGTTGCTCTCTTCATCCGGAGATGTCTATATGGGAGGTGTAAACGGCTTGCTACATATCAACCGGCACTTACCTGACGAACCCGCACTTCTCCCCACTCTTCAACTGGCCGACATCCTAGTGGGCGGAGAACGTGTCTACGACCGGATATCAAACGACCACCAACTTAGTGTCAATGAAAAAAGCAAACCGATCATCATCAAAATCATCACCCGTGATAAGGATATTTTCCGCAAACCCATGTATAGATACACCATTACAGGACTGAACGGACAAAACATCTATTCTTATTTACCGGAAATAAACTTAAGCAGTCTGCCTACAGGCAGTTATCACATAAAAGCCGCCTGTAGTACCCGCAACGGTGACTGGACAGCAGACTATGATATTCTTACCCTGACAGTACTGCCTCCCTGGTATAAATCCGGCTGGTTCATCCTAAGTTGCACCCTTTTTATCTTCATCAGTGTCATCCTCACTTTCATCCTGATATTGCGCAACAAAGAAACCAAGCTAAAGTGGGCAATGAAAGAACATGAACAGCAGGTATACGAAGAAAAAGTGCGCTTTCTCATCAACATCAGCCATGAGCTCCGGACTCCACTGACCTTGATACATGCACCCTTGAAACAACTAATGGACAAACTTACCGCCGACAACGAAAATTATCCGTTGATCCAAAGCATCTGTAAACAATCTGAACGGATGAAGAACATTCTGAATACTGTTCTGAATGTTCGCAAAATGGAAGTAGGACAAAGCACACTCCATATCCAGAGCATACAATTGGATGAATGGGCGGAGCAACTGATTTCCGATTTTAAACCGGAAGCCTCCGTCAGAGGCATCACGCTCGTCTATCAACCTGAGCCGGAGATTCAAACCTTGTGCTTCGACAAAGAAAAATGTACCACTATCCTGACCAACCTATTAATTAACGCATTGAAATATACTCCCGATGAGAGTACAATCAGCATTTCAACCCGTTTGTCGGAAGACAGGACAAGAGTACGCATATCCATTTCCGACCAAGGTCCGGGACTGAAAGATGTGGATACCAACAATCTCTTTGTCCGCTTTTACCAAGGCAACAACAGTCGTCCCGGCACAGGAATCGGATTGTCCTATTCTAAAATACTGGTCGAACAACACGGAGGCAACATTGGAGCCTACGACAACAAGAATTTCGGAAGTCCGGGAGCCACTTTCTGGTTCGAACTTCCATTAAATACCGAACCGGGAAATATCACGCTGCACCCACAAGAATATCTGAATACACTTTTGGCACCCACGCAAGAAACAGAAAGCATTCCCGAACAACAGGAAGAAAATAAAACAGCCCAAAGCCATACCTTATTAATAGTAGATGACAACAAAGACCTGACCGATTATCTGGCAACAGCCCTGAAAGACCGGTTTAAGACAATATGGGTAGCCGCCGATGGAGAGGAAGCATTGCGTCTTTGCCGGGAAAAACGTCCTCATATAGTTGTAAGCGATATCCAAATGCCCCATATGAATGGCTATGAGCTATGTAAACAAATAAAAGAAGATTTGGAAATAAGCCATATCCCGGTTATCCTGCTCACTGCACGTAATGACGAAGAAAGCCAACTATATGGTTATAAAAACGGAGCAGACGCCTACATCACAAAACCTTTTGAAGTAAGTATGCTGTATGCAATTGTCTGTAGCCAACTGCATAACCGGGAACGGATGCGTACCCGCTATACAGACATCGGTCCTCTGCCGCCACCCGAAGAAGGAACCTTCAGTTCGGCCGATGAAGAATTTTTAAATCGCCTGAATCAGATAATCACAGAACATCTGGATAACGAACAGTTGGGTATTCCATTCATTTGCAACAAAATAGGAATCAGCAGAGCTTCTTTATACAATAAGCTGAAAGCATTGACAGATATGGGAGCCAACGACTATATAACCAAAATACGTATGGAGAGAGCTATCTGGCTTATTCTCCATACAGAACTCAGTGTCAATGACATAGCAGATAAGACAGGATTCTCGACCGCCAGATATTTCAGCACTGTATTCAAACAGCATACAGGTTGCTCCCCTACCCAATACAGAGAGAAACCGCCTGTCAACACTCAATAACCCTATAAAACCCTGTTTTCATTCCATGTTATGTTAATTTCCGACCATTTATAATAATAAATGATATATAATATGGAATAAAAGCAGAGATATAGTGCATTATCCAAATGAAAGAGTTTACTTTGTCCAACAAACAATTAGAGATTTATTCTAGTTTTATTCTCATCATGTATCTTCTCAGTTATCCACATTGAGTATATTCATTCCTGATTTAGAGCTTCTTGAAATTTCGTTGTTAGATTATTAATTTTTTATATTGACAGTTATGAATATGTATGTTGGAAACCTTAGCTACAACGTTAAGGAAGTAGATTTGAGAGAAGTTATGGAAGAGTATGGAACAGTAGGCTCAGTCAAGTTAATCATTGACCGTGATACAAGAAGATCAAAAGGTTTCGCCTTTGTCGAAATGCCGGAAACTTCAGAAGCTTCAAACGCTATCAAACAGTTGAACGGCGTAGAATATGCCGGCCGTCCAATGGTAGTAAAAGAAGCCTTACCCAGAAATTAATAGAGTAAACTTGATAGACAAAGAAAAAGGATTTTCCGCAAAGGCAAACTTTTTTTGTTTGATAATTGATTGATAACCAGTAGTTAGTTTCGCTTAAAAAAGCTAATCTCTACTTATAAGCATACATAGAGGGTTTCAATAACCAACTGATACTGAAGACAAAAGTATATAAAAAAGTCGGATTGTAAAACACTGGAAAAGAACCTTCTTTTATCAATCAAGGAAATCAAAAAGTGTATAGAGCAAAGTGGCGCATGTATGGTATAGATAATTCCGTACATGCGCCACTTTCTTAATCATCTGATTTGCATTGATTTACATTAATTGTTATTATATACTATCATTTGGTACTGATAAGCATTGATTTTGCTTGTGGGGTGTATTATTGTCCACCTAAAAAAATCAAGAATATCTCCTTGAAACGGGTTTGACGAGCAGGTCGATGTGCTCGTGTTCAAGGATATGTTCCATAGCCTTGTATATGGGCATCTTTTCGATACCGGCAATCTTCAGGGCTTCCATCTTGATGGTATTCTCGATGAGCAGCAGGTAGTCTTCCTCCTTCAGCTCAACATATTTCTGTGACTGTGATTTTAATTTTGCCATATTGATGTTGTTATTTGTTTCCGAAGTCGGCAGGAATCTCACCCCACAGGCGGTTGTCCCAGTGCAGCACTTCGATGTCCTTGATTCTTGCCTCCATCACTTTGAGGAATATCTCCGCTTTCTGCAATGCCGGGCATCTGCGTGAAGAGGCTGTCTGTTTGTTACAATACCACGTGATGGCTGTAATGCTGTCCGAGTAGATTGTTCGCGGACTTTCCGGATGTTCCATGACATATCTGACCGCCTCGACAATGCCGAGAAACTCCCCGATATTGTTCGTCCAGTTACCGATAGCTTTGGAAAAGAGTTCTTTTCCTGAAGAGAGGTCGACAGCCCGGAAGCGTGTCAACCTCTCTTTTGCAGAATGGGCACCGTCGGTCGCAATACCCACGACCGGTTTTTCTTTCATTGAATTCCTCCCTGATGTCTGTCTCCCGTATAGATGAACCCGTCGGATTCCATACGTCGTACCAGAGCACGCGCCTGATTCAGATAGTCGGTGATGACACCTTCCTTGTACTTGATATCCTTGCGTCCCTTGAGGATTTCCAGCACACCGTCTATTGTGCGGCTCATTACGCTCTTGCCGTCTTTCGGGTCGAAGAAAATCTTTTTGTTGCCGAACGTCACAGTTACTTGATACAATGTCTTCGGGACGATCACTGTTTCCACATGCGCCTGAAATAACACGGGGGTAGCGGCAACGACTACATACCCGTTGGCTTTGTGCATGGGTTTCAACTCTACCGAGTATAGTATGTTTGGCTCGAGAGTTCCTTTCAGGTCTTCCGAAAGGACACAAATCTGCTTGCCGAATCTTGAGTCTTCACGGACTCCCATCAATTTACGTGTCTTGGAATGGCGCGAAACGAACCCTATCAGTTCGCCCGTCTCTTCCGATCTCGCAAACTTCAGTTGCGATTTTTCCGATGTCATATTACTGTTCTTTCATATTCAATCTATTGCTTTCAATTGACAATCTGTTTTCAATGGGTCACTTTTCCATACAAATATATGCCAATTTTTCACGCCAACAAAACGTTTTAGTTATTAATTTTCAGATGGTTATGTGTAATATATATAGAGAAAAGGCTGCATTCAGTACAGCCTTTCCTCCTCTGTAAAATGACTGAAACGCTCGTCAGTATCAGAAGTTTGCAGTAGATAACGGCATTTCCAATAACGGTAAATCCGCCTTCCGTTGGGTATACAGTGATTTATATCGTCAGCATTCAGATATTGGTTCCCTTGTTCCGTACCGTGGTGCATCCATGTAGCGCACCCGGGCAGGTCCGGGTTGTTCCGGACATAGAAGTCCATTTTCTCTTTACCGGCGACAAAGATATTGTGTATCCGTACGTCCTTATCGATAGGAAACCGGTAGGCGTACAACGCGAAGTCACAGATGTCGGTTTCCAGCAGGTTGCCGCCAAAGTGTTCGGGAGCTTTCCGTTTCAGGTTCTCGAACCCCTCCAGAATACCCGGCCTGTCGCATATCTCGGCAAACCTTTCATCCGTTACCGGCTCAGCCGTCGCATAAACCACCCGAAAACCATTATCCGTACTGTCCAGTACCATGACATGCGCGACTATCCCCGGTGATTTGTTGATACTTTCGTCAATGCTGTCCGAGTCCGTGGTCAGACAGCATTTCAGCGTTCCGATGATTAATACCGCTACCACCAACAGTGTCCAAGGACCTATTGCTGCCGCTATCAATACCAATTCATCGGCCCGTTTCCGTATTTGTTTCATTGATTTTGAGAATGTGGCGGCCGGATACCCCCCGGACCTCGGACACGCATACCTTGCATCCTGCATCCAGCAACCGGTTTCTACATTCTTCCAAGGCGGCGTCGGAAATCCTGATGGCAGGTATACCCGCCGCCGTCATCTTGAACCGGGGCACTTCCGTGATCCGGGTAATCGTTTCGGCATCATCAAAATACGCCTCGAATGAATCTCCGACATGGAAAAGGATGATGGTTTCCACGCCATGCCTTTCCTTCATGCCGCCGTAACAGCGGCGAATAATCTCTTCCTTTTTCATATCAAATAGATATATTAGGTTTGATGTCAGCCAAACATGAAAGTGCCTGTAATCCGTTCAACTGCCGGGCTTTCGTCCGAAATACATATACAGACTTTCTTCATCTGACAAATATACAATAAATTACGGAACGACCCATGTCTATTGCATGAAACTATCCTTTCATCTTCACCTCCCTTCTTTCAAATTGTTCGCGGATGATTTCAACGAGTTGTCCGATGCTGTCGATTTTTTGACTCTTACCGCAGGCTTTGCCATGGAACAATGGCGTGAAGTACAGGTTAAAATCCTCATCGATGGAAAAACCTCCCACGAGGACGATACCCGCCTTGATACGGTAATACTCGCCGTACATGGCGTAATCATCCGTAGTTTTGGTGAACCCGTACTCCGGCAACAAGTCCGGCAAAGTGTCCAGGATCGGCCGGATGACATCCTTGAGAAAATTCGGGGTCTCAACTTCCTTTTTCCGTTTCCGACCTTTTCTGCCGGTTCCGTTATCGTCTTGCAGGTAATGGGCATCGAAACGATCCCGATACCTTTCTGTCAGTTCCTTAATATCCATATCCTTTATACATTTAATTGTTTTCCTCAAGCCACTCTTCCAGTGTCATGGAGTCCTCGAAACCGTATTCGTCAATCTGTACATAGCCGTCCTTTTCCGTGATAAACTCTTTCCTGGTCAGGATGGTTCCGCCATGATTTACCATCACCGTCGGTTCGATGGTCGCCAGACGGTCCCCGTCATCCGACTCCCGGATATCGTATGCGTACAGTCCCTCCGGAACGGCATTCCGGTCAATCCGCATATCCGTAAACAATGCAGGCGTGTCATTGATGGTCATAGACTCAAAGGTCTCGTTGCCAATGTTTTCTTTTGTAATCATATTTATTGATTCAAATAGTTTATTATTCCTGCTTGGGAAGTTCAATGGCTCTTACCCAATTGTTCCGGTCATCAAAACATTCATCATTGATGTTGGCCGTAAATTCCAGCGGTATCATCTTCTCAACCCGCGTTGCGGGGTTATTTTCGTAATCAACGATGATTTTCCCGGCCGGAACGTCACGTTCAAATTCGTCCAGCGGGAAAGAGAATATCCATATTTCCCGGTCTTTATCTTCCCCAAGAAACGCCTTGAGGTTGTCTGTATAAGCCTGGCATTTGTCCCACGAGGTTTCCACGAATGAAATGATTTCCTCTTCCGGTTTGCCGGTACGGTCTTTCAGGAATGCAACGGCATTCCCTTTCCAGATATCCTGCTCGACACAGAGTTCCAGATAACGTTCCCAGACTGTCACCAGCCAGTCCATGTTAATCTCATGCAGGTGGCGGCAGGTGAAACGCTCCCGGCTTTCCGCGTTGTAAAGCGTGCAGCTTCCGTCCGTGCGTATCTCCTCCAACCGGTACATGGTGTATACCGGTATCCCGTGCCCATACCCGTCTTCCCCTTCCTCCTCGACATATACCGTATGGGGCAACATATTTTCCGGCATTTTCGGTATCGCACACAGGTTGGCTATAACTTCCTGTTCCAACGCTTTTTGTTTCTCCTGTATTCTCATTGTCTATCCATCTTTTAGTATGATTTTACCTTCTTGAAATAATCTCTGTTTGTAACGACGGTGGTTGCGTATATTTTCGGTATGTTTCTTCCGGTCATATTTATACAAGCCTTTTGCCTTGTTCTCTCTCAGCAGTTCCTTGTTCCGCTCTTCGCTTTCTGGGTTCACAATGAAGGTTATCAGCCTGCGGCTGACACCGTATTCCCGGGCAAGCTGGCGCTGGCTGACAGCTTCTGTCATGTAACGGTGGAAAATTTCAGCCTTCTGAAAAGGAGTGAGCTTCTGCCTGCGGTCATATTGTGTCCCGCTGATGATTATTCCCGAGCTTTTGTATGGCATAGTGAAGTCTGTTTTTCGTTTGTGGTCCATGAATGGTAGATGCGTTGTTTGCCATCTAAGGAGAGTAGAAACCAGCGGCTATAAATCCGTTCCAGCGTTTCGGTGTCGTGCCCGTATATCGGTCCCAGTTCGTTTGCAAACATCGCCGCTACCTTCAGCCTCCTGGTATCGGACAGCTTCTCCCACCAGCGGCAAATGGTCTTGTACTGCTTCACGTCCGTTACAAGGTCCGGAACCGGAGCGGAGGAGATATATTCCGCCTCTTTGCCGCACGGTGCCTGCCAGAACCCCTGTTCGCAAAGAGCGCGTTGCTCGTCACAAACCCGTTCTGCAAAGGATTTGAGTGCCATTTGGAATATCTTTCTTTCCAGTTCCTTACGTTCCATGGACAGTTCATGCACACCCACGTTCAGCCCGTGCTTATTGCGTTCATCCGGGGAAAGCTTGTTGCTCAAGGCTTTCCTGACCAGTTCCAGCCGTTCTTTCAGAGGGCCGTATTCGTTGTTATCTAAATACCGGTTAAACAGTTCCTGTTCGTTTCCGGGCAGTATGAATATATTTTCCATCATGCATCATTTAAGTTATCGGATGTGAATAGGATATATCGCAGTGGATAGCGGGTGTCGGGGTGCGGAAATAGCCACGAGATCCCGTGCCGTCAAGGGGCGCAGAAAAACGGCATCGAACTCCTGAGTATCGTCTTCACGGATATCTCGGACTTCAATGATCCATGTGCCTTCATAGCGGCACCAGGCAATCACCTCCAAAATCATTTCCTTTCTGTAGTCAGCCGGTCCGTCCCCGAAACTTTCACGTATCCGCTTAATTGCATCGTCTGTCAGCCGGACAAATTCCCCTTTGCGGAACGGAGCTTCCGGCGTAACGGCAGGAGTCAGCATCTGCCAGTCTTCATGTCCGTCCAGGTCTTCCACAGCCATTGCGTAGGCTTTGTATTCAGCTTCGGTCTCGAAATGTCGGGTTATCACATATCCCCCGGATTCGGCCGTGCTCTCCACCGACGAGATATCCCCGGTTTTCCTGTATATGCTTACAGTATCCTTACCGAGTAGAACTTTTACTGTTATCATTATTGCAGATGGTGTGGTTTTATTATAAATGGAACTCCACGTCTTCCTCCTCGAACTCCGTGTCGTGGTCCTCGTTGTACCCCTCGACGGTCGAACCAGGGACATAGGTCTCTCCGCCAATCCCATAACGTCCGGCATCGAGCAGTTTCCGAAGGGTTTCGGTGTCCCCGTTTAGAATCCTTTCGATGTCCTCCCGGCTGCCCCGGACGCTAATTCCGAGACGTAGCCAGAGATTTTCCTCTCTCGAGGTGTCCGCCTCTTCCGACCGGTGGCGTATGATATGATAATCACTCCATCCGTCGGCATCGTTTACCCCGGCGATGTAGGCATTGTACTCCGCCTCAGTCTCGAACTCTTTCTCGTCCACGACGCCCCCGTTATCCGCCAGCCATTCTTCAGAAGGCAGTTCATTGTTCTCTTCATATTCCCGTACGGCGTCCTCGCCGAAAATCGTTGTTATCTTTATCATGTGTCTTTGGGTTTTGAATATTTGTTATTTAATGGTTATCAAACTCGTTTGCCCGAACCGGTTTGATTCGGTTCGCAGACAGCCACCCGGTTTCCGGCGCGTATCAGTTTGGGGAGATACACGTCCAGGTCACGAAAAGAAAACCGCAGTTCCTTGACGCCTTTCCCTTGCCCGTCGACGCGTTCGGCGGTGGCAATGCCCAAAATGCCGGAAGCGGCGATGGCATCATCCTCATACAATTCACAAGATTCCCCGTTTCGGAAAATGTACAGGGCATCCGGGTGCGCCGCTTTCATCTCGCGGTATTTTCCCATCATGTCGGAAACTCCCGGGACATTTCCGTTCCCCGTTACATTCCGGGTCTTCAGTAGGTTCCTCGTGGCGTCGATGTCGATGAAATTCGTCCAGCCGGCTTTATGAAGTTCGACAGCAGCTTCCCGCAGGGATACCTTCCCGTTCTCGACCTCCTCTTTCAGGGATTCGAGAATGTTCTTGATTTTATAATCATTCATCATATTTTTTATTCTTTGGTTACATTGTTACTTGTTCCGACGGTATTCCGGTCAAGGGGAAAGCACCCGTGGCCTCCGGTAACCCGTCGATACACTGCCCGTCGTCAGGATTTCCCCGACAGGTAATGCCCGATGGACTTGTAACGGTTAGGAATGTTCGCGTTCTCGTTGAAACCGTTCAGGCAGTGGAGCAAGGCATCTTCGAGCGTGACATAACGACGGTCGAAAGTTTGGATATTATCCAGACAATAAGCATTTACAGCGTATTTGAAAGGCGCGTACATCCTTTCGTTCTCCCGCTTTAAAATGACAAACCAGTCGAAATGGAGTTTCAAGCGGAAACCGTCGCTCTCGCCGACTTTCATCAGCCGCTCTTTGTCGAGAAGCCGCCGCACGAGTGTGGCGTCGAGCTGACGGGTATACTCCCTGTACGCCTTGATACGGGCCGTGTAAGCCGCGGCATATTGTTCGATGTCCGTTTCTTTCAGCCGATGTTCCGCCGGGTAAAAGTCCAGCACCTCTTTCGTCGTGACGGGAATTTTCAGGTCGTCCACCCCGATCTCGTAGGTCTTGTTTTCCAACACGTCGTGGAACTCGAACCCTTGAATTCCCATGAGGGTAAATTCTCGCGTCGGGTCAGGGAGCGCAAGTGATTTGAGCTCTTCGAGGTCGCGGCACACGGCCACGACCGGATACTTCTCGACCACGTCTGACGGGCCTCCGATGCGGATATACGCCTTTTCACACCCGTCGTAATCACCATGCCGGACAATGTCGCAGCAGGTGTAGTTGGGGGCGGCACGATGCCGCGCCGTATATTCCGTCCAAAGCTTGTCCAGCCCGGCTTTTACTTCGTCAGGGTCGGTCAGGGCAACGTTGCCGCACTGGCTGCACCGGCCGTCCGACAAGGCGTTGCGGGTAAATTCGAGGAACTGTCTGGTGTTCGGGTCGATGACGGCGGTACATTTCACTCCAGTGCCGCCGCAGATACTGCATACGATTGACATAAGTTTTTTGATTTGTGTATTTATTCGTACAATCTTTCTTTTTGACGCTTTTTCAAGGTCATCCGGAGATATTGCATCAGTTTCCCGCAGGGACACAGGGCATGTTCCCGTTGGCGGGCATAACTCAGGTCCCCGTTGGAGAGAACCATGCCTTCAGCATTGAGACAGAGGTCGCCGTAAACGTAGTTCTCCTCCGTAAGATAAATCCCATGAACAGGGTTCGGAAACCCCTCCGTGCTGCGGCCTTCCCGGAAAAGGAAGATACGCTCGGCCTGTCCCCGGACTCCGAAAAAGGGATACGGGGAAAGTGCCGCGAGCGTGGCGGCATGCTCTGCCGGATCATGGAAGCGGTCGTCGCTCATTTCGAGCATGTGGCCGGAGTCCTGTTCCTTTTCCTCCTGGTACTCGTACAGTGCGGCGCAGGCTTCTATGAATTCCTCCGAACGGGATGTGGCAGAGCCGTTGGTTACGATATAAAAGTCATTGACAGTAATACCGTAGGCGCGTACCCGTTCGAGGATATGGCGGATGGCCCGGACGTTAAGCGACGGCTCGCCGCCCGTGATGTTGAAATGGTGAATATGCCTGACATGCCGCAGCAGGTTGCTTATATGTTTCAAAGGGATATCCACGGATTCGGCATCTCCCCGCATGCAATGGGTACAGCGCATGTTGCAACGTCGGGTAATCTCGATGCAGAGATTCTTGATATATAGTTCTCTCATATTCGATGTAGTTCGGCTTAGGTTTCATCCGGGATTTCCTTTCCCGTGTAAGGATTATACAGCGGTGTGTTGCCAACTGCCTCGGCGTCAATAGCGAAACTGCCACGGCCTACGTCGTAGAAGAGTTCCAGCTTTAGTGGCGTTGAAGCGATGACTTTCTCAGCCTCGGCTTGTGACAGGCCTGAATACATCAGGCATTTGACACGACACCGGAACATTTCCGGATTGGTTTCCGGCGTGGTAACTACATCAACGACCTCGCACACTTCATCCGTGATGGCGAAGCGGTCGGGATTGGGTGTGCCGTTCCTTCTAGAGCCGTCCGATGCGGCATGTCCGGTGATTGAATGGTTCCGCACCTTTTCGGCGGGATAGGTCTTATCGCCTTTGGCGAAATACGACTTGCCGGAGACGACACAGGCATGATAGATTACGTCGTGGACCTTTCGTCCGTTGTCAAGTATAATTGTATAGACCGTTCCCTCCTGCAAGACAGGAACGGCATTCGGTTTATGAGACATAAGATTTGTTTTTAGCTGTTTATGAATTTCGGTCTTGCACGCCGCATGATGTGTAGGTCATCGTAACCGATGGCTCTCAGTTCGGAAAGCGGGTTGCGGTACTCCTTTTCATGGGCTGGCCGTGTCATGGCGATCACGCCCGCATAGTCGGCTGCGCCATGCTGGCCGACATGCATGTAGGAGGTTATTTCACCCCGCCGTCCGCTCCACGGTATGTCCGGGAACAGGGCGATGACCTGTCCGTCGGGATAGCGTCTAAAGACCACCTTCGTCATTTTTCCCGCAGATTTCCGTGTCGATTTCATAGTCCCCGTAATTTTTGAATTCATAGTCCACTTCGCTGATAATTTCGTCAACCTCTTCGTCCGTTATCTCATCGGCCTTCGGGTTGTCGATATCGAGCCGTACGGTCAGGTAGATGGTTCTTGTTGCCATAATATCATACATTTTTTAGTGTCACAAAGCCGGCCTATGACAGGCCGACGGTATATTTCTCTATCAGCCGCTTCCGGTACGCCTTGTCCTTTCCGGCGGCAAGGCTTGCCAGTTTGCGGATATTCCGGTTGGCTTTTTCCGCGACCTGCTCCACGGTCGGTCCGGGAGTCATGAAATCACGGCATCCGGCACTGCAATACAGCTGCTTTTCCTTGACCGTCCT
Organism: Phocaeicola sp. RTP21359st1_B8_RTP21360_211022; assembly: GCF_040911965.1. Lineage (NCBI taxonomy): Bacteria > Pseudomonadati > Bacteroidota > Bacteroidia > Bacteroidales > Bacteroidaceae > Phocaeicola > Phocaeicola sp. RTP21359st1_B8_RTP21360_211022. The sequence continues at coordinate 139,192 of NZ_JBDFXP010000006.1, read as the reverse complement.
GCCACAGGCCGGACACCGGCGCTTGCCGTCACGCTCCAGCACTTCCAGAATATTGGCATGAATGCCTTTCCACCATTCAATACGGTCTATGTCATAATCGTAGACGGTTATCGTGTTCCCGAAACTGCGGGCTTCGACCTCAACGGCAATGCCCTCATCTTCAAGGCAAACCTTCAATACCGGGTCTTCGTGAGGCTCACAGTGCCTGTCATACCAGATGATATAGGTGGGATCGTCCAGTTCGTCAGGCTCTCCCAGACAGAGTTCCGTAAGACCGTTGTTCACGAGAATGTTGCGGATGGCGTCTTGTAAATCTTTGATACAGTCCATTGATATTTCGTTTTATGGTTGTTCCTCATTCGTCAGTTCATCTCCGAAGCGTGGCCGACGAACTGGAAGATATCGGCGTATTGTTCGCTGTAGATATAGAATCCGTCCCGTTTTTCCCCGGTCTCCGCATCTATTCCGTCAGCAAGGAGATATTCCCCGTCATCCGTCAGGTAGACATCGGTAAGCTTGATACGGGGCGTGTCGTGCTTCCCGTACAAGGTTGTCGTGACGGGGAAGTTGTTGTCATCGAGTTCCTCCTCTTCTGTAAGGCCGAGTGATACGCGGCCATATTGTGCCAGGAACTCCAGCATGAATTTCAGCATGGCTTGCTCGGCCTCGTGCAGCCGTCCGTCGATAAAGGCGTACTGGGTGGCGAACAGATGCAGCTTGTCGGCGCTCATTTTGTCCGGGGCTTTGCCCGGCTCCGCATTGTCTTTCTGTATTTTATCCATATCTGTCATATTGTTGGTTTCATGTTTCCAGCGGGGTGAAGGAGACGGTCAGTATCACTTTCTCGTCACCCAGGTTGAACACTTTCAGGCAGTCGTTACTGATAGTCCTTTTCAGGATGTCTCCCCGGTATCGGGAATTGCGTACCTTGAAGGTAAAATCATCAATGAACGAGCTGATGCAATGAAGCACGTGGTCGAATTCTTCCTTACCATACCGTTCCATTTCAGGGAAAATGCCTTTCAGATGCGCCCGCAGGCTCAATATGTAGTTCGGGGTCTTGCCCGTGATTTTTCCCGAGTATGTGATTTTGTATTTCCTGTCCATGATATGCCGTTCCATTTAATCGTTACTGTCATACCAGCCCTCGATCTCATCGAAATAGCCGTTCGAGTCCCATTCTTCCAGCAAGGTGGTCGGGTACGTCCATTCAAGGCTGTAAAACAGATCCTGGCACACCTCTTCATTACCCTTGCACAGGGCGAGCAGTGAGTTATGCGTGAAACAGCCGTCACTGCTCTCCGGCACACGCCAGTCCTCACGGTCTTCTGCCGCGTATTCGGGTATATAGCACACTTCATCGGGGCGGTTGAGAAAGGCATCCTCGTTCTTGTAGATGTTTCCTTCCCCTCCGTATTCCAGTTCATAGAACACACCTTCCGGCGTTTCTATCCTGTTGCCAATCTCTATCATAGCGTTGCCGTTTCGTGGGTATATATAATCACCATCCGGGAGGAGAGCACCTTGTCGCGTACCGTGGGGTTGGCGATTGCCCAATCGGAATGGAAATGCATGTCCGGAATGGATGCGGTGTCCACAATATCGCCCCCGTTTTCCAGATGGAGATAATCCGGCTGATACAGGTCGCAAAGGAATTTGCCGTCCGTATCGCTGATGGCGTATATCTTGCCGTCGAGTGCGGCCGTCATCTCCTCCTCGCTGCGGTAGACCAACAGGTATTTACAGCCGGTCTTCATCTCTTCCGCAATCCGCTTATGCAGTTCTTCAGGAGATAATTCACGCAGTCTTGACACGACCGCCCCGATACTTTCCACGGCATCGTAGCTGTCCAAGGCATCATGGCAGGTCGTTTCAAACTCCTCTTTCGGACGACCCGCAAAATTGATGGTACGGACTTCCTGCCCGTGCCCGCCGAGCAGGTAAAAGGGCGTACCGTTCCATTGTTCCTTTCTGACAGAGAGCGGCCGGGAGCATTCCCGTGTCTGCCGGTTCACAACGGCATACAGTTCCAGACTTTTCCCGCATTCCATACGCAGGATATGCCGGGCGAACTCCGTAAATGTCATGATTTTGATTCCTTCCCCGTTCGCCGTGAAGAAATCCTGTCTTGTCTGTTTCATAAATCCGTTTTTTTAAGAGTAGGTAATCGTTTTGTATAAGGGGTGGAATACTCACCTCGTTTTGAAAAAAAAAAGACCGCCGCAGCCGTAGCCGCGACGGCCCGTCATCATTATGGCATGTGATGAACAGGTTCTATTTTCGTTATTCGGCCTCGTAGTACGGTACGCCGTGCCTTACCACTGCTTTTTCCATTTCTTCCCACCAGATTTCACTATGGCGGTCATTGTCAAAATCTATGGGCTTTCTTTTACCGAGCCGCAGCCGGTCCCGTGTCTCCATTTCCGTTTCGTACACAATCTGTTCCATTTCTTCGTCCGTAACATGGTAGGTATCGAACGGCTCCGGCAGAGATTCCAACTCCCTGCGTGACAGCTCGGATTGCCCGCAGGTGAAAACCTTGTCATAGAAAGCGTCATCTTTCGGCGGCAGTTCGGGTTCCTGTTCCGGCAGCACATCCAGATAATCCGACTCGTACAGGTAGTTTTCGCCGCGCCCCTTCGTCTGCCGGTTGTTCTTGAACTCTTCCAGATCACTTTCCGTCAGGCGGAATTCCTTCTTCTTACGCCGCAGGTACTCCATCATGTTTTCGAGGGAGGAGAACGGGGCTATGAGCTCCATGGAAGAACGGTTGTGCCAGGCATCGCTCCGGTACAGCAGGTAGACCTGCGGGCGGTTCCGGGCCGCCTCCTTACGGTATTCGCCGAACTCATACAGGGCGTTGTCGAAACTTCCGAATGCCAGCCGGACTTTGTCTTCGACGGATATGGACTCCCGGCATTCCTCAAAACGGCGTTGCACGTATCCGATGAAACCCACGTCTTCCAGAGTCTCCATGACCGTGATGTCATCAGTCGAGAGCGCGATGTCAGCTCCTGCGAAATTGTCGGCTGACAGCACGTGTTTCTCTTCATTGTATTCGTCTTCCGCCCTGCAGACGGCCAGACCGGGCGTTTCCGCCTCGATCTCCACGACCTTACGGAGCGTCTCTTCGATAGCTATCCGGTATTTTTTCATTGTATGATGTTTATTTGTTTCAGTTCACGTTTGTAGTTTCTCAATGACGGCTTGTGCCCTTTCTCCCTTACGATCTGGCGCATCTGTGCAAAGGTGTATGCCTTCTCCATGTCCAGGCCGTAGTCCGTGGCGAATGCCGTCATTCCGATATAGCAGAAGCCGAACTTCCGGTGCAGCATGTCGGCCGTATAAGGAGTCATGTCTTCCGCCAGGGTTACGGGGACAGCCATTCCCCGGATCTTGAACTTCAAGCCCTCGATAAGGGTCCCGCAGTTGTCGCTGTGGTAGGTCAGGTCCCTGCGGCGGGCGCAGTAACCGATGGTCTCGCCCATGAAGGTGTTGCGGAAGATTTCCGTACGGTTCAGGTCCTTCAACTTCTCGACACCGTAATAGCAGACCGCCTGTACGGCTTTCAACGCTTTGTCCACACGGGGTTTGACAAAGCGGGGGTCGTTTTCCGCCACGATCTTTTCCAGCCACGTGCGGTGGAAGGTTCCGACAGGCACGTCGAACACCTTCTCCGGTGTGCAGTATTTTGAATCCGACCGCGTCATCATCAGATGTGCCGAGGACGGCTCGTATTGTTCTTTCAGGTAAAAGGCCAGACAGGTATTGCCGACTTTGCAGTAAGTATAGTCGTCACGGCTGTTTTTCAGCGACAGCATCGTGGTTTCCCCGCCGTAGAACTTCTCGGGCAGTCCGGTCTGTCGGCAGAACTCCGTGAGGAAATGTCCGGGGATGGCACGTGCATAACTGCGCTCCCGGTAGCACTCCTTCGCCATTTGTGGGGTGATGAACCGTTTGGCAAAGTCACAGATATGGTGATGGCCGTAATCATACGCCGCCTGCGTGTTCGCGTAGGTCTGGAACTTTTTGGGCATCTGGCGGAACCAGCGGAAACACGTCCCGTGCTCCATGCAGTAGTCGACAAATTCCCGCGTCCATACATTTTCAGGAAATTCGGGACAGTTGCCGTTTCTTCGGATGAATGCCTTGCACACTTCCACCGTGAGCAGGGATTGTTCAGTTTCCTCGTCGATATAGCAGTTCGTCTCCCGTTTGCTGTTATCGATGGCAATGACCAGTCTTTCCGGTGTCTTGAACCGCTTCGGCAACTCCCCGAACATGTAAGGGTGTTTCTCCATCAGCCGGTCCGCCAGCATGTCGTCCAGATATACCGACAACGGCTTGAAAAACTGGGGGTCTGTGATGAAGTTTTTTCCTTCGGTCGAACAGACAGCCGCATGGAGAATCTCATAGGAATAGAACCGGGCGGGAACAAGCGAGAGGTCATGTTCCGCCATCTTGCGGTAGTATGCCGCAGTCTTGAAACGGGACGGCACGACGGCATCGGTAACCGTGCTCAATATTTTCATCCCGTCGAGCATCCCGTAATAGAACTCTTGAGTCTTTACCTCAACGGGGACATATCCGAGGATAAGCCCCGTTTTCATGACGGCGTCTGTCCTGCTGTCCGTGTAATACGGGTCGTAAATATAGCTGCGCAAGGCCAGGTATGCCAGTTGTGCGTCCCAAAGGCGTTCAGGTATGAAGGCGAGAATGTCGAAATCCCCGCGTCCGTTTCGGATGACCGCTTCTGCCATTTCTCGGGTAACCATTGCTTCGGGAACGGCCGTGATATTCTTCGTTTTTTTGCGCATGGCGTAGTCACAGACTGCTCCCGAACGGTACGCCTCCGGAATATTGCGCAGCTCGAAGCTGTGCCAGCTCTCCGTGCTGCCCGCGATGATTCGTTCTATACGTCCGGGTGTGAGGAAACGTCCCGGAATATGGCTCAGCACCTCTATTTCCTTGCTTTCGACGGCTGCTTCCACGATCTCTTCCGTGAACAGGTGTTCCGGCAGCCATTCTATGGCCGATACGATGTTATTGTGCCGCATACAGTTTCTTTTTAAGGTTGGACGAACGGACGATTCTCACAAGGCGGCACCCCCGGTAGACATAGAGTATCCTGGATTCCCGTTCGGCGAGTTCCTCAAGTCCCTGCCAGTGCTGCGGTGTATTTATCTTTTCGAGTCGGACATGGTTGTTCACATATACCGTGATCGGTTTCATGCTGTCATGGGAGGGCGTATCTTCGACGAAGAGCGGCAGTTCACAGTATTCTCCCTTGTCCATGACATGCCATCTGCCGTTATCGAACAGGAGGCACGTGTCCTCCATGCGGCCGAAAATGTCTGCGTTGTCCGCGATGCGTGATGCGGATTGCCGCGGTGTTTCCCGTCCGTCACGGATCTTTGAAAAACAGTGGACGGTATCGCCGGTTCCTGTCCATTTTCCATAGGGTGACGGTCCCAGTTTTTGTATGTCGCCCAGCGACAGCAGGGCATCTACCCGTCTGTCATTGGGATAGAACACCCGGAGTTTCCTCACAAGGTCTTTTGAAAGCGTCTCATGGAGCGCCTTGATGTGCCGGACACTGCCGTCCGGCAACAGTTTTCCGATTTGTATGCTCATAATAGTGCTATCTCTTGTTGTTGAAGTATAGCCGGGTCGTCCTTCTTTCGATTGACAGTCCGGCTTGAAAATTATGATTTACAGAAGTCTTCGGACTGGTATCCGGCCATGTCCGGTACGGAACCGCGTGTCATTCCGTCCTGTCGTCTTCCCGTCTTTTCATTTTCAGTTCCCTGCCGGTTGCCGTGCGGCAGAGCGGCAGTTTCCCGGAAGCGGTTTGCTTGCATCCCTCGACGAGCCGTCCTTCGGACACCATTTTCCCGTACATTTCCCTGATATAACGGTATGCCGGGGAGGTGTTCGAATAAACGGACTTCCCACGGAGTGTCTTGACACGCAGCTTTTCGACGAGTATTTCCAGCACCTGCTCCCGGCTCTTGTACAGGTTCCGGCGCTTGGTGCGGAAGGCGTCGAGAAAGACACCCCCGATAGTCATGTCATGAGTCTTGTGGTAATACGCGAGTTCTTCCTCCTCCGTCAGGTCGAGAATCTCGCCGTAAGTGTCAGTACGTAGGTACCGGAAGGTCGTTCCTTGTGCCAGAATCTTCTCGATAAGCTCCATGTGCTCTTTAAGAACAGGGCCCGATAACGATTGGGGATGACAGTACAGGCATGTCTTTCCGAGATACACCTCGGGACAACCGTCTTTGTATTTGTTTTCCTTGATGCTGAACCCTGTTTCCGTGAAAAGGCGCTTTACCTCGTCGAAGAAGCGTCCGGCTTTCTCTTCCGGCATGCGACCGCCGTCATAGCCGGACTCGACGCGGAAGTATGTGTCGATATATATCGGTGTGTCCATTTACAGTTCTGATTTTGATATGTTATATAAAGCATAGCCCGGAACCTCCCGCTCGGGTTCCGGGCATCGTTGAAAATATTCTCATAGACGTATGGAATCGAACACTTTGTCGATGTCCTCCTGCGCCAGCCCGATGTAGCGCCGGGTGGTTTCCAGGTTGGAATGGCGGAATATCTGGTTGAGCAGGATCAGGCCCTCGGCCGAGCGTCCCATCAGCTCGTAGACATAGCGCCCGAAAGTCTTGCGGAAGGTATGTGTGGAGAATGCCCTGATCGGCAGCCTGTACCTTACCTTGAATACCTTGAGCAGCCTGTTGATGTATTCCAGCGAGTAAGGTTTCCCGGTACGCGGGCTGAGAAAGATGTACTGTTCGGGGGCGGGTTGTCCGAGCATCTCGTACAGGAAACGGTTCTTCTCCTGCACGTCCCTGTTGAACTTGATCAGGCGGTTTTTCTTTGTTTTCTGCTCGATGCGGGTCATGGTGCTTTTTCCTAAGATGTCTTTCCAGCGCAGGGTCCTCACGTCGGAGGCCCTGCATGCCGTGCAGAACGACAGCCAGCAGTAGGTCTCCCACAGGTACTCGCCGTCCTTCTCAAGCCCGCGGACCAGCCTGTTATATTCCGCTATGGGCAGGTAGTCGGCTGTCGTCAGTTGTCCCTTGATTCTTGTCACGTGGCAGCCTTTTAAGATTCCGGCAACCCTTCCGAGAGCATCAGCTCGGCCAGCGCCCCGTTCTGGGGAATCATGGCCGGAATGTCCGTACGTCCGGGCTTGTAGATTTCGGTTGCCACGTTATAGATATCCCACGCCGTGAGCGTCTTCTTCTCTTCGGTGAGTTTGAGCAGGTCCTCGGTGAAGATGGAAATCTGGGACTGGTTCAGGGGATAGGTCTCCACCTTGGACGAAAGACGCTTGTCGGAACTGTCATGCGATACGCGCAATGCTGTCAGCAATCCGATGTAGGCGTACATCTCCACCGGGGTAATTACTTTCGCTTTCAGGCGGCGGATGCGTTCCCTGTCCTCGTTCATCTGTACCTCGAAGTTCGAGAGCCACTCGTCTACACGACCGAAAAGCTCTTCGGTGGTGACTTTGTCTTTCCCGTAGTTCGACACACTGCGTTCGGGGGAGAGGATGCACTGGTTGTGGCACACCCTGACGCACGGGCCGATGGCCGCCTGGATGCCGTCCTGATGGAAGGCGATGACAAGCGTCGTGGTCAGCTCGTCCGTTTCCCATTCCTTAATGCGGATGGTCGTATAAACGCGGCGCAGGATATGCGCCTCGACGGCCATCGCCCCGTACTTTTGTTCCACCTGGGGCAGGACGACCACGCCGGGCTGTGCCTTGTTCTTGTTCTGGGCGGCGAAGATTTCCTCCACCTCGTAATTCAGGTTGTGTTTCTGGCAGATGTCCGCCATGCGCTCTATCACCTCGTAATGGTAGATTCCCTTGAGCGGGTTGCCATAGATGTCATTTTCCTTGTGTGTGCGCCGGAGCGTGTCGAGCGTCATCACCTCGACGTTGTTGTTCTGGAAATCGAACTGCACGGGGGCGGCCGTTGTTGCTAATGCTGTTGCCATAATGATTGATATTAAAAAAGTTATACAATAAGAAAGGCGGTGAACCGTTGTCCATCGCCTTTCCGGAATTCATTTTGCGGTTTCAGGCAGGTAACGCCTGCATATCAGGTCCGTGATACTCGGGTAATACACGTTGCCATAAGTTCCGTATGGTCCGAAACGGGCAAGGAAGCGGAAGTAAAAATCTACCGGACGCCGGTAGCTCGTCTGTATTTTGGTTTTCAGCAGGCGGTAGGCGTACTCGTCAGAATTTTCCACCTTGACCTTGCGTCCGTTGAAATAATAGTTTCCCTCCTTATCTGAAGAAAACGATACCTCTTCCTTTGCCGGACGCTCGCCGGCAACGACCCTGAAGAAGTCCTCCAGGGAGCGGCAATCCTGGTATTCTACCGGAATCGTGTCGCCCTCTCGCAGTTTCACGTCCAGTTTGTCAAGCAGTGTCTTGATGGCGGGCGTGTAGATATTTTCGGATTGGAAGCATCTTGTATCCCGCCAGTATTTCTCGAAAAGAGAGCCGGTTTCAAGGAGTAGGAACAGGGTTTCACGCGCTGTCTGCGGTTTATCGGCCAGATACGGAATATACTCGGTCACCAGTATGGAAAGTGAAAGATACTCCTCCGGTTGCAGTTCGCTCTTCTGGTGCAGGTTACAGTGCCTCTCGAGCAGGGAGTCGATGTCGGCTTCCCGCAAGCTTTCGTCCGTCCATACCAGGCAACCTTCTTTCTTGCAGGCGGGACATTTATCCGCTCCATACGGCAGGAGCATCACCTTGCCGCAATCGGAACAGGTGACCAGGTCGCCTCGTTCCGTATAAACATCTACCGTTTCCATTCTCAATCCTCCGCGTAAGGCCATTCAAGGCAGCAGTCATTGCATACGGCCACGCCCTCGTCACTCAGAATGTCAATATCTGTGCCCCCACATTCGGGGCATACCGGTGCCTTTTTCTTGTCCATTCGTCGCTCTGCCGCTTCTTCCGTCAGAAGCAGCGGCACCCAGTATGCCGATGTGCCGAAATCCCGTATCCCGTTTTCATCCTGTATGGGTTCACAACCTTTCGTTCCCATGTATTTCTGGGAGTCCGGCCAACACACGGCACGGTAACACTTGTCCCGTTCGGGAGATTTGCCGGTATGGCGTATATAGTCTTCCTCGGGCACGTAAAGCGCCCCGTTGTCCCCGCTTCCCCATGCCGGATAACCGGTTCCTTCTTCCTCGAAAGGAGCACTTTCCTCGGGAAATTCCACGAGTGCATATAACTTGTCATCCCATGCCAGGGAACACTCGCCGCAGTGGAACCGACTTTCGTGAATATCATAACGGATATTTTCCGAATTGCATTTCGGACAGATAATGTCTTTTGTTTTTACTTTCGGGAAACTCAGGATTTCTCCGGCAATGATTTCCATGCTGGGCCAGAACAACTGTTCGCAGTAATCGTCGGCCATCTTTTCCGCCAGATTCTGCATGTCGTCATCGCTGATCTTTTCCACATCGAAACCTTGTCCTTCCAGGTCATCGCGGTGGACGGACGTGATAGGGAAATACCCGGCGTTCAGCTCCCGGATAAATTGTCTTTCCTCTTCTGTCGGTTCGGGTAAGTTGTTGAAATATTCCCTGAGCCGTTGATAAAGTTCTCTTACCATAATTATATTCCTGTTTTTAATCTAATATCCACCAGTCGAGGACCAGTAGTTCCGGTCCATGATTTTTTCAAGTTCGAGGTCGGAACGGTCTTTCCAGAGGTCGAAGTCATCAAGGAGCTCCGTTCCGTCCTCCAGAGAAAGCACAGTATCCTCATTGTCAAACAGATAGACTTGTATGTCATATCCGGACGGATAACGGTTTTCCCGGATGATTTCTTCTGCAATTTCCTTGTCCATTCGGTTGCCATTTTTTCAGTTCGCCGGTATTGTAACCGGATTCATTTGTTTTGTCTTTTCCTTGTAAAACCTGTCGATGGCAAGGAAGTAGTCCTCCGCATCCCAATCAGTGCCCGCATGCTCAGTCTCGAATTCTTCCGCCCACTGGACGATCTCGGCATTGACGGCACGGGAGTCCCTGTCCTCCCACAGGTTGTCCGCCCCGGCATTGTAGGCAAGGTCCACGACAGCCTCCTGCAACTTGTTGTAGCCGTTACACTCTCTACCGTTGGAACGCAACCATAAGTCCACGTCGACGGCATCCTCTTCCGTCGTCCCATTGTGCAGGCACAGGCACTGCCCGTTGCCGTTATGGCATACGAGGATCGGCCGTTTGGTGTCGGGGCATATCCGTACCAGCAGCTCATTGGCGGCAAGTGTTTCCGTATCATGCCCATTGAGCATTGCAGGAAGCGCCTGGCTGACCAGACTCAGGATTTCCTGTTCCTCCTTTGTCCCGGACGGCTTGGAAGCCAACAGGTTCTGTATGCGTTTAAGAAGATTGTAAATCATAATCAGCAGTCATTATGTTCTTTCCAGATTTTACGTTTCTCGTCATAGCCCTTGTTTTCCCACCATTCATTGCAGGTTTCGGCAAACCCCTGATGGTTGTCTCCGGCCGGACACTTGTCCTGACGGCAACCCGTGATCTGTTCCATTTGATTTGCGTCCAACGAGTTCCACCATTCCTCCATGCGTTCTTTGAACTCTTTTAAAGTACAGAATGGCTGATGGTCCTCGCATTCGTCGCACCAGTTATCATAGCGGTCTATACCCGTGGTACCGATGAATGTACGGGCATTCGGATCCACCCATGCCTGGGTCTGTATATTGTCTGAACCGCACCCCTCGCATACGACAATCTCGTCGTCATTGACATCAGCGGAGATGAACCCGTGTTCTTCCAGCCAGTGGGCAATCTCAAGCAATCCCTCGGTCTGTACCTGTCCGATGGGCTCATCGAAATCCTCGCCGGCTTCGCCGTTGAGCGTGCAGAGCAGTTTGCCGTTCCCGTCGATGAAAAGTTCATAAACGGTCGCACTTTCATAACCGCCGTATCCGTAAAAAGCGGAATTGTGGACCACCACTATCGGGGAGGTTTCATACTCCGCTGATTCCGCCTCCCGGTAATGTACGCCGCAGTTGCGGTAGAACGTGCCGATGATGTTGTTCTCCTTCTTCACGGCGTCGCGGATTTTCTCCATAAGTGATCTTCTGATGGAGATGATACTGAGGTGCGCATAATCCTTACGGAGACGTCTGTACACTTCCTGCTCGAAGTTGCCTCGAACAGAGTCGAAAGGGGATACGCCGGCGTTCTCCCGGATATATTTGTCCTCGTTAAAGTTGTAGCGCCGGCAGACAATATTCTTGACGCGGCGGAATTCCTCTCCGGCAAATTTGAGGATACTGTTCTCGCCTAGCGAAGTCGGAAAATAGCAGCGGGGCATGTGCACTGTCATTTCACGGTAAAGTGTGTCATCGTCTTCCGGAAAGGTTCTGTCTGTTTCCGGCTTTGTAGGTTTTTCCTGTTCCATGTTGCTTGTTTTTTATCTGTAGTTGAACAATTTCCGGTTTGCCGCCCGTTGCATGGCGGTCACCATATTCTTATGTCATAATCTTTAAAATAGTATTCCAACTCTTTTAATCCTTCCAAAGAGTGCAGCTCGTTCTTTCCGGTCACTTCGATGTCGACGGATACTGCATTTTCATCTTTGATGTTTACTTTGGCATTGTCAAATACGCATCTTACATATTCTGCAATGCATGAGGCAGGCAGGTCGTTTTTTACAATATTAAGTACCATATTATTTATTGTTCATTAAATGTTTGCTACGTCCATAAACCGGGCACCGCTTGCGGTATCTGCATTCGCCCCGGGCCGCGTCGGTATGCGCCCGGTGCCATTCATCCCAGCTCTTCACTCCATTGTCTGTAAGGAATATGATCAGTTGCATGCAGCAGAAACCGCGTTCCTCACGTTTCCGGTCATGAAGGTTGGCCAGCCCGTTATCTTTAGGTTTCATACAGGTTTGATGTTACGGCAGGTTTGCTCGAAACGCCTTCATGGCATATCATTAAAACCATGAGACATGCACATAGGCATCGCTTTGGTCACTGCCGTTGATTAGACAATCGAGTACTTCGATAAACTTTTCCCGGTCCATCCCGACCTTTGCCAGGCAGGAATAAAATTCTTCGGCATTCTGCCGGAAGGTTTCATCCTGTTCTGAGATATGTTTTCTTAGCTGCTGCAGACCCGAACGGGCTATTTCGAAGTCATCGGTATAGGCGTCTTCTGCGGAGTTATCAACTTCGAACATTGTCAGGATATCATAAAAGATATCCTGACCGTCCCCGCCATACATACCCGGATATTTGTATTCGATTTGCCAAACTCTGGCTACATGTAGTTTTCTGGCCATTATCTTTTCATTTTTCGGATTTGTTGTCTTATGCAGTGCAGCATCAATTCGATACCACGGATGCTTTCCTCATTCTCTTTCAGTTTGTAATAGTAGGCGTTCGCTTCGTCGTAGTCTTCCCGTGCCTTGCGCAATCTGCATTCCTTGGCGTCACGGACCTGTTCATGGGACAGGTCGTAACCGATGAACTCGTCCATGAAACAGGAAACCGTACGCCCGTAATAGTGGTCCGTGCGGGTTTCCACCGCAGTACGGATGATGTCGTCGCACCGCCTTCCGAGTGTCCGGAGTACGTCGCTGATATGCCGGTCATGGTACTCGTAACCGAAGAAACGGGTATACCACTCGTGTTCCTGCCGGTTTGTCTTCCCCGCGTAATACTCGTACCATTGGGCGTCGCACTTGGTGTGCCTCTGGGTAACCTTGAATATGGCATACTCTTCACCGATCCATGTAAAACGTGAGAGTATCTCACTCGCTTCTTCCTCATAGTAGCTATCCCGCCAATTCAATTCTTCGGTCTGGCTGAGCGGGAGGAATGACTGTTTGGTGATCCACTGCCCGAAACCTTTGTGCGTGACATGCGGAAGCACTTTCACGACCTTGCTCCATGCCTCGTTGCAGGCTTCATCCAGTGAAGGGAAACTTTCAGGAAAGCGTTCCCTGTCCGTTCCGTCTCGCAACACCCCGTTCCAATCTTTGTCGCAGACAATGAGGGTGAGGTCCTCCCTCACATGGCAGTCGCGTTCGCAATAGCCGTAGGGAGCATCGCAGAGCGTGTACCACTCCTTCGGTCCATAACCGTCGTCACGTCCCAGATAGCGTCTGGGCTTACCCTTCTCTGTCTGCACCTCCCACACTTCCGTGCAGTTTCCACGGTCGATATGGTGCAGGCGTACCCTGATTTCCTTGTTATCTCGTTTTTCTTCCATGTCGTTCATTTTTAGTATGGCCTGTCTTTTTCTTTTCGAGAATCCGGTAGATTTCTTCAAGGTCATGCTCATTGTCTATCGGTTGCCCGTATTCCGTATCCACGATGACCACCCTGGCATTGGCCAGGTGACATCCTGCTATCGTCTTGTCATAGTCGCTCCATTCAGGATTGATTTCTGTTACCGTGTCAAATTCAAGTCCGTATGATGTCTTCATTGTATTTCCAGTTATTATGCGTATTTTTCTATTTTATGCTGCCGCTTTGTTCTGCCCGTCGATAATATGCCTGCATTCGGCTTCCAGTTCTTTCATACATTCCGTACCATAGAATCCCCAACAACTGTCCAGTTCATTGTCATCGTCACTTTCCGGCATGATGCGATACCCGAAAACTTCCCCGGTATAGTAGTTGTCAAGGGTACTGATTTCGTCTTGCAGGTATCCCTCGATCCGCTTCCTGCGTTTCGCGGTGATGTTCTTCCACCCGTATTCCCGGCGCACCTTGTCCAACGGTACCGCGATGATTCCGAAAAATCCGGAATCCCACGGGCAGCTGAACGGCGAGGTGGATATTGTAATGCCGCCATGGTCGTAGAGGTAGACCGGCAGGGCGATATATTCCTTCAGGAACGATTCCCGGAAATTTCCGATATGCCCTTCAAAAACCTTGTCGATATCGAAGTGGTCATCAAACTCCTTCTCCGGGCGGTAGCGACGATGTGCCGTATAAAGCGTACCGAGATTGTCATACGCTTCACGCGGGCTTCGGGCGTCATCATCATAATAGATGTTGATGCGATACCCGTTATATTTGATTTGATTATATAGATTCATTTGCCTGGGTATTATGTTTTGTTACAAAGTCTTACAAATTGTTCCGTAATCTCGTCCCGCTCGAACTCGTCGCAGTTCAGGTCGAAGAATATACCCGAAGCCGCGAGCATGTCACGGGCTTCTCCGTAGGTAAGGTCGTTCCTGTGCCTGTATCTGTCCACCATATCCCGATGTTCGGCTTCCGCCCGGTCGTGCAGCCTCATTTTATACTGCCTGTACCATGCGGGGAACTGTTCCTTGGAAACCATATGTTCCAGCTGCAAGTCCCGGTATCTTCCCGGTGCCAGCAGGATGTGGCTGTCAATGTAGGACTTCGCCTCGGCTATGATTCCCTCCCTGGTGAAGGGACGGTGGGAGCGTGCCGTGAAATGCACCCATCCACCATGCAACGGGTGTTCGATTTCAATCTGCACACCCTGCCTCCTGACATGTACCACGATATAGGCGGTCTGGCCGGGGAACATATCGTCCTTGAGGCTCACTTCCCGGCAGGCCGGCGGGTCAACATGGATGTAGTGGTCCTGCCTTGCGCCCTCGAGGAACCTTTCAAGCTGCCGCATCGACTGGCAGTAGATGAATGTCCCCACGCGGCACTGGCCTCGGCGGATGTCGCCGTAATAGTACTTTCTTGCCCTTGCTCCGGTAATGCGGGACTCGTCCGATGCCTCGAAATAGCTCCGGTAGGTATCGTCCGTACGGCAGAAATCATATATTTCCTGAAAAGTCCTTGTTTTCATTTGTTACTCCTTTTTATGTATTGTCTTCTTCCGGCGGGGGAAATTCCCCCGTCCTGTAAAATATCTCTCCGAGACGGTCAGCCTGTTCCGCCAGACCTCTCTTCCGGACAGCCGACACGGCATCGCATGCGGCCTTTTCGTACATGCCCAGCAGTACCGCCTCGGGCAGGCGTTTCGTCCGCCACACCTCCTGTGCGGTGGCGAGCATCTCCACCTCGCAGCCCAGATGGGCGGCTGTGAGGATAATGACGGCATTGCCGATAAAGTTCGGTATGCGTTCTTCCTGTTGTTCTCCTTTCATTGTTCCGTGCCTTTAATCCGTTTCGAACTCGTCTTCATAGACCTCGATCTCCTTCCCGCTCTCGCAGATGCGTACCAGCCAGGTGTATTGGAGCCGTTCCAACAGCTCTATACGGCGATAGCCCTTGTAGGGCACTTTCAGCGTTGCAATGTCTCCCGGTTTCATGTCAGGCGGGTATTTCAAACTGGACATGGAAATGGAATTCGCTTATCAGGCTGCAGATCTGCGGTACTGATTTAGGATCCTCCCCGTAAGGGTAGAAGATGGTCCGGCAACGTGTCAGGCATCGGATACCCTGTTTTCGTAACCGGTACAGCAGGTAGGCCCTGCGTCGTAGTTGTTTCTTGCTCATCGTATAAAGGATTATGTCGTTTTGATTAGAATAGCGGTATGGTCGTCAAACAGGGGCATCTCTTTACGTTTTCGATGTAATGCCTCCATTGAAAGATGCTCATCTTGTGTTAACAGGGATGAGCATCATTTCAATGGAGGGAGTACTAATTTATTCTGACCCGCCACACCGTGCCGCCTACCGGGCGGATGGAGATGACGGCCTATTTCTTACGCCATGCCGCCATCTTCTTTTTGATGTTGATATTGTTGTCCGCCAGCATTTTTTTCAGGACTGCCAGCAACCGCCAGCCTTCTCCGTTTTTATACTCTTCCGCCTTGGCTGACAGGAACGCCAGTGACTGGTACTTGTCCAGACGCCGACCCCGGTCATTGACAGCCGTGCAACTGTGGAAACGAATCAGGTTCTGCATGGTAAAGAACGCCCCGGCTCCCTTATAGGCATCCATCCATGCCTTGCTTTGAGGAGTGCCCCATGGCAGCCGGATACGACGGTCATTGAACTGTCTGACCGCGTTGTAAAGCTGTGTGGCGTCCAACGCGTGCCTGATGTGGGTTATCGCGATGGAAAGCGGGTAGTACAGTTTGGATTGCAGGTCCTCCACGAAAATATTACGGCCGTGTATACGCTTGTAGGGAACTCCCTTGCATTTTCTTGTTTCCAGGTTGCCCACGTGTTTTTTCAGCGCGTTGACATAGTCGCTCGCGATGGCCAAAACCACATCACGGTTGAACCAGCGGTTTCTCTCGGCAAAACCCGTGATGTCCTTGTGTTCCATCTTCATCTGGGCGTGCAGCTCGTTCAAGAGCATTTTCCACTGGTAATCATAGCCTTTCCGGTGAATCATCTCGGTCACCCCTGCCGGCTCTTTTTCACGGTAATGCGTGTATGACATCATATGGAACATTTGTGCCATGACCCACCGGCGGAAGAGTCGGTTGTTGGGAACGGTACCCTGTGCCATGATGCTGCCGAATATCGGGTCGTTGTCATCCAGGATGGTAAGTTTCCCGTCTTTGTTGGAGGCGATATACTCGCCGCCCTCGGCTCCCTGCATGGCGAACAGGCAGCTCACGTCCACACCGGCACCGCGGAGTGCCTCGATACGCTCCCGCGCCCCTTTGGGAAGTCCGGCGGGAGAATTATGGCCGGCCACCACCGGATAGACGGTGCCCAAATCCGAATTCTTGCCGATAACGGTGCCCGTGGCGGCAAATTCCTTGTCCGCGATGGCGAATTCCGTGCCGCATCCGGGGCACAGGACTTTTGTTTCTTGTTTCTTTCTGCTCATTGTGAATTTGTTAATAGTTGATTACTTCCGGGTTCCACCCATTTTCTGAGTATCACCAGGTCCTTGTCTTTTTCGCTTTGCCAGAACCATTTGCCCATCGTTTCGGGATTCCATGTGAACCCGCCTATAATCCGGCAGAGGATATAGAATTCCAGCTCGAATTGCGCGGTATCCCGGTGTTGCCCGTACAGCATGTCCCCGTCCTCGAGGTCACTTTCGGGCAATGCCATGAAATACCGGCGGGACTTGCTCTGGCTGCGCTCCGATGGTATCGAATGTTTATAGCGGCGGTACAGCTCCTCCACATCCGTGAAAAAATCCCCGCAGCCGTACTCCGGCAACCACGGAGCGCCATCATACCTGCCGTTCCGTATCATGTGTCTCCCGTTTACTTTTAAACTTCTGGACTGGAAATCAATCCGGAAATTTGCGCCGTTCTCTATGGCGGTGACGGTTTCTCGGTAAATATCTTCCATTTTCTCACCTGTTTACAATTAATGGCACTCAAACCCCTGGCGCGTATCTTTATAGTCCTGATAAATACAGTAGGACTTCGGTCCTGAACCAGGTAGTAGCCTGGCTCAGGACCAAGCTTGAATACTGTATCTTGAATTTGGGTCCCTCGTGCATATGCGGTCGCGCTACCCTTCTGTTCAGGGGGGCTCATCCGGACGGCACATCCCTTTAAAAACCTGATACGGGCCGCGAGTACGGCTGGCCCCTGTGTCATCTGTCGTGTTAGCAGGAGATGACAAAGGTTCCAGCCGCGTAAATCGCGGCTCTGTTGAAATCCCGGCCTTGCCCCCTTTGTCCTGTGCTGTTCTTTTTGCGGTTCCCGGAATGCCGGCACGTTCCTTTACAGGTCCGATGTCTGCTGTGGCGGAAGCCGGAATGGCGCCGTCGTATAACGTTAGGGATACGACGGCGCGAGACGGGCTTATCGGGGACAGCAGGCTGAATCCATTCCCCCGAACCGCACGTTCCCGTGCTGGAAAAGACTGAAAGTTCTCATAATACCGGCACATGGCTTTATGCTTCCGATGTATCCCGCGTATGGGTCTTCTGCGGAGTCCGAAGGCGACGGTCAGCCGCCTTCAGACTCGGAAAGAAGACGTTGGTACGCGGGATGCCCAAACCTATTCCTTGAACTTTCCCGGTGTGCTCCGGTAACGGGTGCGGGACAGACGGCACATGACTTTAATTTCCCGATACATTACAGGCGCAGCCAGAATCGAGATGGGATTAACCGGGTGTTAGACCGGTTAATCTCGATATGGATTCTGGTTATAAGCCTGTAACGTTGAATAGCCTGCCCGTCCACCCGTTCTGCCGTGTGCCCGGCGTAACTTATAGCGATGCCACCAGCGTGTTGTACACCGCCCGGCTGGTCAGAAGGGCGTTACGCATGCAGCCGACAGTCAGGTAACCCGGTATGTCCCGGTCTGTTTTATCGCGGTTGGCCTTCACGTTGCGTCCCCGTCCCCGGACGATGCAGCCATCCGGTTTGGTTCGGACATATCCCAGACCGCCGATCTTGCACCTGCCCGTCTGAATGGCTCTAAAGCAGTCCATCACGAACTTGTTCAGCTCGTTGAGGTCACTCTTCACATTACAGACCGGCAATACCTGTATCGCCCAGCTGAACTCGCCCTTGTACAGGTAACGGTTCACGGCGTCCACGGCTTTTGCCAGTGTCGTGTCCCGGCAGCGGATTGTCCGCCGCTCGATCTCGTGCTGGAAGGTCTTGATGCGTGATGACGAGAGCGAGACCATGCCGCCCTTGATACTGAATCCTAAGAACTTGAACCAGACATCGGCTGCCAGGTATTCCACTTTCTTGGGATTTAGCTTCATGGATTTATCTTCCAGGCGTTTTTGGAGTGTGTCCATCGCTTTTTCATAATCCTTGCCGATAAAAAGCATATCGTCGGAATACCGGACGTAGTAGCCGTTCATTTGTGACAGTTCCCTGTCTAGGTCGTAGAGCAGTACATCCGCCAGCCAGCTAGCCACAGCACAACCCTGTTTCAAGGATTGATACTTGCTTTGCAACCGGTTATCTTCATCGAAATAGAGGTCCGAGTGGTAATATTTCCTAAGTACGTCTATCAGGGCAGACTGGCCGTGTTTGGCCTCCACCTTGTCGAACGCCTCGTCGATGAACCGTATCGGAACACTGTCGAAGTATTTGGAAAGGTCGGACTTCCAGCCCAGACAGCCGCTATTGCCGGTTTCTGTCATCCGGTGGCTGACTTCCGTAACTACCTTGCCGCACCCTATACCGGTCTGGTAGGACTTGCACGAAGAGTGCAGCATCTCCGGCATCAACTCGAAGAGCAGGTCGTTGGCGATACCCAGTACTACGCGGTCCATCGGCTCGTTTACGTACACTGTGCGGAACTCACCGTTGTCCTTGGGTATCTGCGCCGTGTGGGGAGGGGAAATCTCGTACTTTCCCCGGCGCATGGCATAGGCCATCGCCATACGGGTATGCTCGTCGGTCAGCCGAATAAGTTGGTCTTTCCTAATGTCTTTCAGCACGCCTTTCTCAATGGCCTTCGTCCACCGGCCTATGTCGAAGAACATTTGCAATATCTTGTCTTCATTCATGGCACTCAAAACTTTTTTGGGAAAGGATAAAATTCAGTATGTCCATGCCGGATTCTACGTCACATTCCTGCTCGTACTCCTCGCCCGTGTAGTAACTGTAACCCATGATGAAGATTTTCCCGTCTTTCCGGAGCGACGCGTTCGTGATGACCAGTTCCACGGGGTCACGGTCCACAACATGGAGATAGGTCGAGGATTGTTCACCGTTGTCATCAAGGCTGCCGCCACACTCGGAAAGCAGCTTCACGGACAGGGCGTAACATTTTTCATTCAGGGCTTTCTCCGCCACGTGATGGTTGTTCATCTCTTCCGTAAGTGTTCGGATGCGGTCACCGCGTCTCTGCTCGGGAACCGGTTCGAAAGCGGTTTCGAACATCCAGACAGGCATCCATTTATGGAAGACGGCGGGTCCCAAGCGGCATATGTAAACTTCATCGTTCTCTTTCTCCGTCTCCGGGATATCCATTCCCGAGGCTCGTGCTGCCGCTACGCTCATGCGCTCGAAACCGCCGAGGCAGGAAGGTGCCGACTTCAAACGGTAGGGACGGATGTTTCCTACAGGGACACCCATTGACATAAGTAGCATCCCCTTAAAAGTGTCGGTAACGGGAGTGGTTTGCTGTTTGTTCATTCTTTTATTCATTTTCTGGTCTTTGTACATACATTATGATTTCTCACGCATCCTCCGCAAGGGCCACAAGCCGCTCTTCCGGCAGCAGGAACTCCTCGTCCGTGAAGTAATAGCAGATTTTCCGGTCCACGGCCTCCGCCTCGTCCGATATGGGTGCGCCGTCTTTGCCGACCAGCACGTCTTGCAGACCCGTTACAGAGACCAGGGTTTTGTATTCCCCGCCCGTTCCACGGAACAGCGTCAGTTCCCTGACAAAATATTCCCTGTCATTCCATGTGATAATCTCAAACATTTCCTCCACTTCCGGGAACAGCCGGCACAGGACCGGAAACAGTTTGCAGGCATCGCTCCGGAGCATCAGGAAGACACATTCCATCAGGCATAGTCCGGCATCTTTGAGCATGGGCAGCAATACGTCCGTGCCTGCTCCGTTTGCCTCTGCCACTATCAGGGCTTTCCAGTATCCTTCCTGGAATGAGTCCGTCCAAGGGATGAGTTCGGCTGCCCTGACGGAATAAGAAACCGCGATTTCTTCCGGATTGTCCTCGTCCGTGGAAATCAGTCCTATTTTCGTGTCATCTTCGACAGGCTCCTTTACCGGCAGGCAGACTTTCATTTTCCGGAACGTGTCCGTGTCCTCGTCCGCCCAGTTGACAAAGCCGCCGAATCTTATAAAATCATATCTGCTCATTTGTCATTATTGTTTATTGTTATTTACCTTACAATTCTTCCGGTTCTCCATCGTTGATACTCCGGTAGAAACGGTCTCCGTCCGCCCACTTCTTGGCGGTGATAGCCAGCTCGAACGCTTCCTCTATGGAAAGGCCGTCGGCGGGAAGGGCATCAAGGAGTTCTCCCATGCATACGTCATTCTCGCGATACTCTTTCTGCACCTTTCCGAGTGTCATTCTGCCCTTGTCCGTCTTTTTACGCCACAAAAGCATCTGTTGTATCCAATTTTTCATGCGATTCTTTTATTAAAGGAAATCCTTGGCATAACTGCGGGCTTCATTGAAAGTGTTGAAGCCGATTCCACTCATGCAAGAGATTGCCCAGTATCTTAATTTCCTGCTTTCGGCACGGGCAAGATAGATTTGCCCGATACGAATCCCGTCTTTGAGAATGTCATGCCGCTTGTCTTTTGTAATCCGTACCATGTTCCGACATTCACTTGTCCATTTTCCAAAATCCGTAATCGGACCCGTCACCGAGATGAGCACCGAAATAGTACCCCTCCGGTGAGTAACTATCGAGCGTGTCGAACAGCGATTCCAGCAATCCCGCCGCGTCATCGCTGTTCCACCAGTCTGCTTCTTTGTCCTCCATGGCATGGGCGGGGATGGCATTCATCACCTGCACGTACTCCGGTGTGTCACGGATAACGTCCAAGAACGCCGGAATCAGGTCCTGCGTGCGCATCGTGCCGTGGGAGATACTCTCTCCCGGCACGGCATGGAGGCGGTTTTGTGTCCTCTCGTCTATGAACATGGCATTTAGATAAAGGGCAGACGGGTATCTTCCAGCATGGAGGCCAGCATTTGACACATCTCGTATGAAGCACGGTTGCGGTCGTCAATGCAGCGTGAATCACGCCCTGCCATAGCGGTAATGGAAGCCTTTACCGTTCTGAAGAATGTCTGTTCCAGTGTCTTGTGGAAATAAGGAAGAGCCTGGGCGAAACGTTCGGACTTGAATCCCAAATCGTTCATGGCGTATTCCAGCTGTTTGGCCGCCTTGTACTCGCGGCTGTTCTCCAGGCTTTCCGGAATATCACCGAACTGTGCGGTCCGGAGCTGGCGTTCCAGTTCGATGACGGCCACCGAAAGCAACAGCTTGATGGCTTCCGGGTTGCCGATACCGTGTTTCTGCCCGTCAGCGGTATGGAACTCGATCAGGTTTACACTGTTATTCTCTTGTAATTCTTTGTAGCATGCGAGGGTCTTGCTGAGCGCTTTTGCTTTCTCTTTATCCATAATTTTATCTGATTTGATTGTTATTGCACACAAGTACGTCCCCAACGATGAAGTCTTTCGACGCCGGGTGATGAGCACGGAATATCCTGCTCGCTTCAAGATTGAGGGACAGAGGGATAAGTTTGCCTTCCTCGTTGACGACCATTGTCGTGCTCCCGTCCAGTTCCACCAGTTCGATGTAGCCGCCGACAATCGCCTGCATCTCCTCCAGCGTGAAGTCTGAGCCATTGGCTGGCTGCACGGGTTGGCGTGTTCCGTCCGTTTTGATGATTTCTGTCATAGTTGCTTTGAAATTTTAAGATTCATGACTCGCCAGTATATCCAAAATCTGTTGCAAAGGGAATTTTTCAGTCCAGAATCGCTCGTCGGTATGTTTGCCGTACGCCCGGTATCTGGCTTCCCCGTTTGCAAATACCGCCAAGATATGGCTGACCAGCACATTGTCCGGCGGAACCAACCTTTCCAGTTCCGTTTCGGTCAGTTCCACGAAGCACCAGTTATTGTCTTCCGGCAAGTCCTCGCTGCCCAGTATCCCGTCCTCGTCCGGCTGGTAAAAACCAACCGATATGTCATAAAAGTTCAAAGACTGGAAACTGATGTCATCCTTGAATGGCTTGACGGCTTCCAGCCTGCCGGACTGTGTCTGTCTCCACTCTTTTGACAGGTACACGATTGCAAAGTCGCAGCAATCCCATGCACTGTCAGTTCCTGCCTTGAGCAGGAGGTATGGGGTAGGTTCATTTGAGATTTTCATCGTATTTCCCTCCTTTTATGCCACGCGTGATACCGTTTCACGGTGCGTAGCTGGTTAATGATATGGCCAAAAAGCTCGCGTGAATAGATGCGGTAATGGAACACAGCCGAATACTCGCATACATTGCCGTGAAAGTCCACGTGGGAGCGGTCATCCGCAAAGTCGAACAAGTCGCCCTGGATTTCCAGCGTGTATTTGTTCTTCCGTAGCCAGTCAAAAAACTCGAAGATGTCCTTCTTTTGGGAGTAGAAAGTGCAGTATTCGTAGCGGTTTCCGCGCAGGTTCCTCAGCAATGCCGCCATCTCGTTCCGTTCCCGGCGGTCGCCAAATTCGGATCCCGTCCGAGTGGCGAGGTTCTTCAGGAAATATATTTTACCTCCATACTCGAAATAGTACGGTATGTAGGTGACCGTCTTTTTGTACCAATTGACATATTTGACAAAGGAAGCCTTCTTGACGATGGCGGGATGCAGGTTTACTTTCTCCATGTGTTCCCGAATCTGGCGGTAGATTTCCGCATTGGAAAGACGTATGGGACGTTCCGCCCGGAAATACCTGCCGTCCGACTCGAAACAGAGCGCGTACAGGTTTCGGTAATACGGTTCCCCGACAAAGAACCAGTCGCTCTGCATGCGGGCCGGAGGCAGGCATTCCAGCAGTTCGTAATAACGTTCCTCCGTAATTTCATGGAAGGGCTTGCAAAGTGCCCGGGTATAACGCTTCACAAGCAGTGTCATGCGTACCGGTGATACAGCGACCAGGTACGGGTTCTTCTCCCTTTCGCGCAGTGCTTCCAGCGTCTCGCCGCCGTAGTCGCTGTGCATGTCATCCGACATCGACGTGAGGCATGTCCCGTCGAAATAACGTGAATCGATGATGTATCTCATGGGCACTGGATTAAATGGTTATTTTCAACACCTGACCGGCGGCATATTCGGCATTGCGGGTGAGCTGGCGCTGCCATGCCTGGTTGCGTGGCGCCCACTTGAAAGCGTTACGCTTCAAGGTTGTACGCATATCGGTATCGGGTATTTTGTCGAAGAGGATTTGCAGGCGGTCTTCTTCGAAGTTGTAGACCACCTTGCCGCCATCGAACGGAATCTCACGATTTTCACGGCTTGCCCGTTCCTGCTGCTTTTCCCGCACCTTGCGGACGAGTTCGGGATACTTGAAGATTGAATGGCGTGCCGTGACGACAGGTTTCTTGACTTTGTCGTTCCACTCTCGCAGACGAGCGACGGCACGGTCGATGATTTCCACGTTGCCATGGTTGACATAGGTGGAGAGTCGCCCGGCGAGGTTGCTGACGAAGAGAGCCCGGCTATAGCCTCGTGCCGTACCCGTATCGATACCGTGAATGGTCGAGGCGGCATCGTCGATAAAGGCTTTGACCTTCTGCCACTCCTCCTCGAGACGCTGTTCTTCGGGCTTGGCCGCTTCGGTAGCCTTGCGAATCGCTTCGAGTGCACGTTCTCGCCATTCCCGGAACGCCGTGACGCTCTTGGCGTGGCTGTTGCAGGCCTTTTCGTTTCGGCCCGTGTTGAAGCGTGCAGGTCCCGTAATCATCGCGCTGGCACAACGGCTGTTGGCGGCGATCATGGCAGAGAAATAGCGTTTGTAGTTTTCCATGTAACGTTCCCGCTGCTGCTCGGGCATCGACTGCAAATCCTCGTGCAGTTCCTTTTCGTGCGAGGCGATGTCTGACTCACCCCGCTCGTCGGGTGAGAAGGAGGTGAGGTTGTAGGAGCTGCACGCCTGCTTGAAATATTCTTCCAGATAGCCCGGGTGCGCCACTTCCACAACTTCCCAGTCCTTAAAGTCCGCCGGGGCGAGGATTTCTTCCTTGCCCGGATTCCCTACAAGATGGGAATAGCTGCAATACCCGTGTCTCTTTCCCCTGAAAAGAAACGCTACCGGTTCGCTTTCCGGGGCATCCACACGCCGCACCATGGTCACACGATGGGCATTTTCCTTTGTCAATAATGTTGTTTCCATACCTTTCTTCTTGATTTCGTTATTTGATTGTTTCCGATTTTTATTGTTGCTTCATCCGGGCGGCATGGTCCATTACAGAGGCGAACCCCACCTCGATACCTATCTGGTATCCGCCCTTGATGGTCGATTCCAGCTCCGCCTCGCTTTCGATCAGGGATTCCGAATCATCGGCATAAAGCCTGTACAGGGAGAATACGTCTGCCTCCCATAGCTTCCGGGCATTTTCCGCCGATACAAGCAGCCACACGAAACCGTCCTCACGGGTTACCTTGACGGCGGCTTCGCTATGGCTCAGAGTCCGCCACTCCTTGATGTCCAGTGCCACCCTCCACACGATATACATCAGCGTATCGTGGCGGCTTTTAATATCAGGGGAATCGCACAGGCGGCTGGCCACATCTTTGAGTGTCCGGAAAGAGTCCGCCATGAACTGCTCCACGACATACGGCTTTTCGGCAATGGCGGAACAGGCATCGTCCGCCCTGCCTGATTCCGGAACGGTCTGAATATCCTCCTCTTCAAGGAAGATTTCACGGTGCAGGTAGTCCAAGTAGTAATATGATTTCATTCCGCTTATTCTTTGGGGGTGAAAGTGATTCTCGTGTGCCCGTCATAACCGAAGGACGGTTTCAGGCCGAAGGCTTCGGCATCACTGCTGATGCAGCAGATGTCCCAAATCTCCAACCCTCCGGCGCAGGTTATGACGGTATTGTTTTCAGATATTTGCGGCGACTTGTCTTTCAATGCAGCCCCGCCGCAGATGCCGCGTAGAATAACACCACGCTGGTGGGTAGTAAGTTCTTTCGTTTCCATAGACCTAATCTTTTGCTTTTACACCGAACATGTTCTCCATTGTACTGGCGAGGGCTTCCTTGAAACCGTCGCTTACGCCCCAGTATTCAAGTAACCCGTTGCCGATGACCTGCATCTGTTTGTCGGTGGGCATATCGCCATCATACCCGTATTCCTTGAGCAGGGCACGGCTGATGATGACACCTTTTATCTCGTTGATTCTATGTTCCTCTCCCATAGCCGTTAATACATCTTTACCCGCAGACCAGATATCTGCTTTCTCGTTATTTCTGTCATTTTCTTTATCCGTTTATAAAAGCATAGGGGCATTCCGCCCCCATAGTTGTTATTAATTCATATTATTTTGCATGATTTTTTCCGGAACACCTATCCGGCATAGATGTACTTGAGCTTGGGCACTCCGTTCTGGAGCACGGTGAAGGCGTTTTCTTCCACCTGCACGTCCTTTGCCTTTGGCCACCATAGCCACGAGAGTTTCCCGTCGGGTTTGAGGAATGCCACGGCATTACCCTGCACTTTCCCGACCTCACGCACGCCGAGGTCTTTTCCGCCCTCGAACAGCCGGACACACCGCCACTTCGAGCCAAGCGTCATTTTCCGTTTCACGTCTGCTAATGTTTTCATACTCATTGCGTTTTTATTATTGCATATAAATTCTGCATTTCCGGTTGCACCGTCTCAGGCTGTCCGCCGAGAGCGGATAACTGCGGTTCAAATGGTCGGGAAACCCTTCTCGGAACATCAGCTCCGCCGTAGCGTACTCCTTGCACCATTTCCGCCGACGTCTCCCACGGGCAGGTCTCGTTTCCGGCATCCGCCTTTTCGGAGATTTCGGCACACGCCATTTCCCACCGACAAACACCGCTTCATATTCCCGTTGTAACACGCCGCTGCAATACGCCGCCACGCTGACAGCGGGCACACTTCCGAGCTGTCCCGTCGCGGCAAGGCTGTCAAGCGTATCGGTGGCAGCCTTGAAACTGGCAAAGCACCCGTAACTGCGGGTGCGCTTTGCGTCAAACACTTCTATCATATTTATTCGTTTTATTATTGGCACATCCGTTCTCCGCTTCCCCGCACAGGATAACAGCGGAAGCACGGCAGGCGGTTCCGCAGAACGCCAGACCGTGCTTAACCGTGTTATATACAAGGTAGGCACAACGCCTCACGGCGCAAGGAAGTCATATCGGAGGGAATTTTAGAAAAGTGCGGGCATTTCAGGGTGCAATCCTGACACAGTGTATATCAATGCCCGAAAAAGCGCGCACGCCCCGCAGTTTCCGCAGCACGTGTGCGCGTCATGTCACTCGCCATCGTCCCCGCTGTCAATTCCTGCGGTGATGTTGCATATCTCCTGCAATGCCGATTCTATCTGCACAAGGTCGTCGATGTCGAACTTCACGGCATCGCAGTCCTTCTCCCACACTTGGCGGGCTATGAAGACGGCATCATGCAGCGACCGCTCGGACTCTTCCAGAGCGGTCTTCAGGTCGTCCACGGTGTACTCCCCGTCCTGCGGCGGAGGTACAGTCCCGGCACCGTTTTTTGCCGGGAAATTCTTTTCGCCTATCACGTTACAGTTGCTTTCGCCCGAAATGAAAAGCGCGTATCCGTGGCATACGTCACAAGAACACGCGCTTACGACGGCAGATACGAAAAGGGCAGGCAGTCCCACACGTTCAGCGGGCTGCCTGCCGTCCTTTTGCCTTTTTCGGGCAGGTTTCAGTTACTCCGTTGCCCTTATGCCGCCTTTTTGCTTTCGTCGGCAACCGTTCCGGCAGGCTGTTCCGCCACCTTTTCAGCCTTGCCGGTCTTGGTCGTTTTCTCGGCAGGCTTTTCGAGGCTGGCGAGGTTCGGGGCGAAATTCATGGCGTTGCGGATAGCCTTTGCAGCGGCATGGATTGTCTTTTGGAAATCACGGTTTGACTTCTCGAGGTCTACTTTGGTCGGCACAAGACCGATACGCGCCCAAACGCTGTCGGTAAGGTCGTACTTCTTGATACGATTTCCCGACTTCTCGCAGATGATGATTTCCGCAGGGGTTGTGGCACGGAATTTCGAGCGTATGCCGTCGGCATCGGCACGCAGTTTCTTTTCCTCCGCAATGGTGTGCCACATAGTTGCGACCATGTTTTTAATCACACGGAAAATCTCGTTGTCCGACATGTCGGCAGGCTCAAAGTCCGCACCGAAAAAGTGCTGTGCCGTCTGCACGAGTTCACCGTCCTTGTTGGTAGAGTTGTAAACCAACATGATACCTGCAAACGAACCGATGTTTGCATACTGTTCCTTGTTCAATTTAGAAGTTGCCATAATGATAAAATTTTAGAAACACTGCGCAAAATCACGCATTGCGGGCACTCGGGGAGTCGAACCCCGAACTCTGCACCATAGCGCAAAGTGTGGCATTTCCTGCCACGCGCCCAAAAATTTGCCGTGCATTTCACCCTGCACGGCAAAATTTTTCGTAACTTTGTCGCACTTAAAACGTACCCCATAGCAGAGCTATCCAAATGAGCGCATTTTCGGCATATCGTATCTTTGCACGAGTTCTACTCATCGTGTCGTGGCTCTGCGCTGCTTTACTCCAATTTCGGCAAGACGCTTCTCTGGCACGTTCCGGATCTTTTCCAATCCGGCAGCTAACAGTAAGGCGGTGGGCGGCTGGTGATTATGGGCATAACATTGGCAATGCTCTTTTCTCAAGCTCCGTGCGGACTGTTTTTCCGCTACCGTGCATTTTATCTCCGTGCGCACAAGGGCGCAATTATGGCATTATTCTTGCACGTCCTTTTCAGTGGCGGTATTCTCAATACTCCCAGCGACTTGCAAAAGTCTTGACGTATTTCCGGCACTCGGAATAAATACGATTTATCCCGTTCCATAAATTTCCCTACTTTCGTAGGTTGGCAATACTGGTATTATTGCCCCGTGCGAAGCGTGGTTATTTAACGCACTCTTTAAGCGTACCTAAACGCACACGGTGTTGTTTCGGGTGTTACCCTTTGACGGCTCAACAACTCACTTTCGTGTAAACGCCGTTTTTGTTTCTCGCTCTCGGCGGTCTTTGCTTTTCTGTTTTTTAATTCTGTTTTTTACTATCTATTTTTTTATTCGTTTTTCTCCGTACTTGTTTGCCGTTTGTTTGGCTTTCGAGTACATGACTATTATAAAACCGTTTTTCAGAACTGCAAAACTTTTTGAGAAAAAAAATTTGGAACGTTCCAAAAACAGCCTTTTTGCGAATATGGAACGCACGCGCGCGAAGTAAATTTGTAAATAGCTGAATATCAATAAAATAGAAAAAATGATTTTCTTTGAAAAAAATTTTTCCTTTGCAAAAATCAAAAAAGCCCCGTTTCAACGTATGTATAAAATCAAAATCAGTTTTGTCTATTGATTATCAGATTATTAGCTGCTTAAAATGGATAAAATAGGACTGAAAAGATTTTTTTACTTTCAATTTGTAAGCAAAGATAATGTAAAAGACGTTTTTAGGCTTACTTTATACAAAAGTAAACCTAATAAATTATTGATATTCAATGGTGTAATAAAAATAAAAAGATTAGGGAGGGTGTACCCTCGGGTGCGGATTCGGTCTCTGTCCTCGGGCCGTTTTTTCAAGTCCGGTTTTCCAAAATGGCTCAAAATGCGGCTTTCGGATTGAAACTGTAAGCAGGTATCAAAAAATATACAGTAAAGTACTTGTATTTATCATGGTTGCTTAAGGTGCTGGTGTTCACCATGTCCCATATTTTTGAAATATTCTCATTTGTGGATGCCTGTCCTTTCAATTTTCACGGGTGTACAGACTTTCTGCACGATTTCCGGGTTCCGGCTTGAAGTTGTTTTTTAGATACGCTGAAAACGCATCAAAAAATATATAGAGACACGTCGGTATATTGACTGTTCTTAACCGGATTGGACGACGGAAAAGGAGGATGTGTATTCCTGTCATTCAGTATGTTCGGATATGCTTTTCACAATCGGACAATCTTGTAATGTTTTGTTCCTTAATCATATAGAATATACAGAACGAAGCTATCCACATGGATTCCGACTTATTTGTACGGTTTTTGTGACTTTATACAGGAAACCGTGGAAATGCAGAAGAAATGGGGTTCAGTCACCTGCCTTTTTGGTGAATTATACGTATATTTGCCGTATTGTATCCACTTATGTATGAAGTATGGCATTTTGCTGTTACAGGAAATATCTGGATAAAGAATCGAAAGAATGGAATCATATCATAAGAAGAAAATCGGGAGTATTCCGAAAGACAGCACGGGTGGGTCGTCCATTCGCAAGGGAATGGTCGTCTTCAACGGTGGGACATCGGAAACCGGACTTGTGGGAGATGTCACGGGTAATTGCGTGTCGGTTCCGGTAAGGATGACTGCGGGCAGAGAACTCGTTACCGATGACGCGGTCATGTTTCTGAATGATTGCCGGGAAGCGAGCGCAGAGCAAAAGATTGCCCTCCAACGCCTGCTGAACGAAGGCCATCTTGCATGGGACAAGCGCCGGGGTGTATGTTCGGAATCTCTCTATGCTCCCAAAGACGGACAGTTGGTAAAACTCAGTATCCTGGATGAGCATGTAATACTGGGGGCTTTCAAGGAAATCGACGCAAAAGGACGTGTTGTGCTGTATTGCCTGCTGGACGAAGACGGGAGCCTGCGCTATTCCCTGCATGAAACAGTCGGGTACGCGGTGAATCTCCAGATACTGCCTATCGGAACCAGTGGCCGTAGCAGGCTTTCCGATGCTCTACGCCAGAAAGGGCTTGCATGGAACGGACGGCTGAAGGAACTCGAACGGCTGGCAACACGTGTCAGACGCGGTGACAAGTACTATTACCTGAATGACATACTGGAAATCCGTGAATGCAGGGACAACAACAGGCCGGCGGACAGGAAACGGTTGGAATGCGGGAACTATTTCATGGAGCGGAGGGATGCCGAACTGGTACGTGACTGCGTGCGCTCTGTCGTAAGGCTGAACCGCGACAAGGATGCCAGACGGTAAGAGGGTGACGGTATAAGGTATTCGTTCTGTTTCTCTCTCTTGTATCTGGGGAGGAAGTGGTCCTTTAATCCTCATCTTATCCGTTTTCAACACTTTCCGATTCAAAAAAACAAAAAAACAGACGGCGTGCCGTCTGTCATGATTTGTTTCTTTTTTGGTATCTTTTTTCTTTGCGTCAAAGAAAAAAGTACATCTTTCTTCTTTCTTCTTGTATAATACTACTTATAGTATTGTTGCTACATTTGTAACACCCCTCCTGTCAGATACACGGTACATTTGTACCACATTGAGGGGAAAGATGTGGCGAATTTCGCGTCTTTCCACCCAAATTCCACTATCGGGAGCATGAATCGCAAGCCGATGTTGCCGCTTCGGAAAATTGCAGTCGCCTTTTGCAGGGCAGCATTGCAAGAACGAAAACGGTCTGATTTTCACGTGCAGGAAAATAACCGCAAAAAGAGATCCGATAAAACATCTATATATGAAAAATATCCCCTATATTTGCATAAAATTTACATATAACTGCGATATAATATGATTATTCAGTTCACAGTCGAAAATTTCCTTTCGTTCAAGGAGCCGGCGACCTTGTCTTTGGCTGCTTCCGCGCTGAAAGAAAAACAGACCCGGTCCGATGAGATTGTTTTTGAGCTTGAAGGTACGAACCTCTCTTTGCTGAAGAGTGCGGTCATCTACGGGGCCAATGCCAGCGGGAAATCGAATCTGGTCAAAGCACTCGATTTCTTCAAATGGTTTGTCATCAATTCCTCCAAAGGCGTGCAGTCCGGCGAAAGCATACGGGTGGAAAGTTTCCGTCTCAACCGGAGGACGGAACAGGAGCCCAGTTATTTTGAGGCGGTCTTTGCCGACGAAACGGTCCAATACCGCTATGGGTTCGAAGTCGATGAAAAACGTGTACACCGGGAGTGGCTTTATCAAAAGGGCAACAAGCGCAAGGCAAAGGAGGTGGAACTGTTCCTGCGTGACGGCGATGAGTATGAACTGCATCCCAAATTTTCGGTCGGCAAAGAGGTTGTCGCCAAAAAAATGGTGCGCGACAATGCGCTGCTTCTTTCCGTGGCAGCACAGTTCAACGAAAGCGTCTCGGTGGAAATCATGGGATGGTTGGCCAACACCACGATTGTTCTTGGCAGCAGCGACGAGCGGATTTGGGAAATGGCGATAGCCCAGATCGATGATCCGTCCATGAAAAGGCGTATTGTGGAGTTTGCCCGGTTTGCAGACTTCGGAATCGACGACATACGCAAGGTTGACAATACAGTCATCAGTTCACACCAGCAATATGACGAGGAGGGCAACGCCACGAAGACGGTCACTTTCCCGTTCCGCGTAAACGAGTCGGAGGGTACGATCAAATACTTCTCGCTGGCTTATCCTATAATCGACGCGTTGGATCATGGCAAAAGGCTGGTTGTCGACGAGTTCGACTCGAAAATGCACCCTCTGTTGACCAGTCGCATCATCGGGCTGTTCAATTCCAGAGTGACAAATCCCAGGAATGCACAGTTGATTTTCACGACACATGACACCAACCTGCTTAATGCAAGCCTGTTCCGCAGGGATCAGATCTGGTTTACACAGAAAGATTCGTTTGGAGCCTCGGAACTCTATTCGTTGGCGGAATACAAGGTTCGCAACAGTGCACCTTTCGAAAAGGAGTACCTGATGGGGAAATATGGCGGTATCCCTGTCATCGGCCAGTTTGAACGGTTATTTGACCTGAGGGAGGAAGAATATGGCAGCACGGACGAACAAGCGTGATCCACGCGCGGCACGGACACTCAGGCGTATCAGTTTTGTCCGTGAGGTCAAACAATCCTTCCTGATCATCTGCGAGGGGGTAAATACGGAACCGGATTATTTCAATGCATTTCGCCTGACTTCCGCCAATATTAAAGCGGTAGGCCAGGGACTCAATACGGTAGGTCTTGTCCAAAAGGCTTTACGGATGAAAGAAGAAGAGCGGAAGAAAGGACGCGAGTATGACCAGTGCTGGGTGGTATTTGACAAGGATGACTTTCCCGATCGGGATTTCAACCGGGCTATCGGTATGGCGGAAGCCGGTGGCATGAGGGTGGCATACAGCAACCAGGCTTTCGAGTATTGGTTCTTGCTGCACTATAACCTGGTACAAGGCCCGATGCACAGAAATCAATATGAAACAAAGCTATCCGGCTTGTTGGGCTTCTCCTACAACAAGGAAGCCGGTACAGGCGGTCGTGTTTTCAGGGAGCTGGGCGGTAAACAGGCTCAGGCCATCACGAACGCAAAAGCCGTATTGCGCCGAATGGAGGGAATACCGCCGGCACAGGCGGAATCTTCGACAACGGTGCATCTTCTTGTGGAAGAAC
Organism: Phocaeicola sp. RTP21359st1_B8_RTP21360_211022; assembly: GCF_040911965.1. Lineage (NCBI taxonomy): Bacteria > Pseudomonadati > Bacteroidota > Bacteroidia > Bacteroidales > Bacteroidaceae > Phocaeicola > Phocaeicola sp. RTP21359st1_B8_RTP21360_211022. The sequence goes on along the minus strand of NZ_JBDFXP010000006.1, from coordinate 106,204 downwards.
TGAATAAGTATATTTAGCATATTCTGTCGTTTGCCCGGATAATATTGTACCCGGCTACCACCTCCTTCCGGTTTTATCGGATTTTATGTCGCAAAAACACAAAAACAGACGGCAAATCACAACGATGCCGTCTGTTTTTATTCATTTACGTTCCGTGGACAGATACGCTCAAACTTTTCGGTGTCTCTCTTTCCATTGGCTGACCTCTTCGTCAGAGACGGATGCCACGGTCCTTTTTTCCACATCGAACATCCGATGACAGAATGCCCTGGTAGAAAAAGGATTTCCAAGTTCCGCCAATATCCCTACAAGCCGGTTGTAGGAATCCATGTGCCACAGGTAATCGTACATCCCGCTGACCGGCACCCGTTCAAGCAATCCCATACGCGTTGTCTTTTCCACGCACTTGTCGAAAATCCGCGAACCCATCTCCATGTTCTCCATGTAGTACCGCTTGCTGCGCAAGGTGTCGTAACCTTTTTCACGCAGGCGTGTACGGTCTGCCATGTACAGCATGAAGATGACCTCTTCCGGGGTGAACGCGCCGACCAGCCCGGTGAAGCATTTCATAAACGGTATCACGTGTTGCCTTTTGTCGTCATTCCCTTTCATGTCCGTTTTCGCGTTCGTTCGTCCGTAATGTTTCCGCTTCCCCGTCATCCTTAATCGACGGATTGACATAGAACTGGCATATCCTGCCGTTTATCATCGGTTTATACACGGCGTATCCCAGTTTTTTGGCGTAACGCCCCACGGATACGCGGTTGGCGAACTTGCCGGTATGTTCCGTCAGGTGTTCCGACATCTCCCCGACGGTCATTCTGCTTTTCAGTTTCATATCATTCGCGTTTAAATGTTTTCCTGATAAAGGATAGCCGCGACTAATACGAACTGTTTGCAAATGGTATGAATTAATAAGAGGCGGTTCCATGAAATCGGCAAAGGAGGAATCAACCGGTTATACTGATACTTCATTCATGAAACCGTCCCTCATCTATTTTCCCATTATCCGGACAATCTCCCGTATCGTGTCGAAGTTCCGCTCGTCCAGCCATTCTTTGGCCACGTTCCACGAGAGCGACATTCCGAACTTCAGGTTCTCCATGGTGATGGTATGGTGCGACAACCTGCCTTCAGTGGGCTTGAGCCCTGCCGCATGCAGTTCACACAGTCCGTCCTGAAAGAATGTGCACCCGCCTGCTTCCTGTTTCGCCTGTACCATCGGCACGATATACGGGATTTTTCCTAACAGCAGGCCTACCGCCCACCGAGTGGGTGCAAGACGCTCCCTGTATCCGGCTTTCAGCAACCGGAGGATGTCTTCCGGCGTACCGAGGCACGGTATCCGGCATTGCTGCCTGCACAGACGGCAACGGCACTCTACCGGCCGTCTTCCTGTCTTGCGGATGATCCGCTGTAATGCCGTTTCCATCGCTATGCACCCGGTGGGCAGTATTCAGGGTTCCTCTTGCGCCACAGTTCTATGATACACTCCCGTCCGGCCTGTGTCCATCGTTTGGTGGATCCGAAAGTATATACCTTGCCCCGGCTGTTCTCCCACGTGTAAGGCACATCGCATTGCCAGGCCCGGCAGGAAGGAAAGACCACCCATTGCCGCTTCTCGTACTTGCAGATGCCCTCTTCGGCAAGGAACTGGTGCAACTGTCGCGGCGATATGCCGAGTTCGTCAGCGATGCGCGTGCTCTTGAACCAGTCCCTGTTCTCGATAAACTCCTCGTAGAATACGATTTTCGGCAGGGATTCACTCACCACCTTCCGCAGTTCCAGAATCAGTCTCGTCGCCGATTCCATATCCTGCGGCATGGGACAATCCATACAGGGCAGACCGGGTGCCGCCACCCTGGGGCGTTCGCGTACGATTGTCTTCCCTCGTTTCACGGAGAGTTTGCCGATAGCCTCGCCCAACCATTCCGCCAAAGACAGGTCAGGGGCGATCCATCTGGCCAACGGTATGACAAGCGGTGATTCCAACCAGGTCGCACCGTGCCCCCGCCCCCGTGTGGTGAAGACTTGCGACTCGTATTTCCCGGTATGTCCGTTGCCGGCCATTTCCCTGCGGAGCATATCCGTGGAAGCGATGCGTAGCCATTCAGACGGGATTTTCCCGAAGTGCATCGTGATCTGCGTGGCGTTGACCATCAGCTTGTCGCCGACACGCCGGAACGTGACGGGGAACCCTTCCTCGAAGTGCATGACGATGTCGTCCTGCGGGACGGCGTGCAGCTCCCCGGCTTCCAGTTCCAGAAGCTTGTTGCCCCACACTTCCAATTCATCAAGCAGGTCACGGGGTATAATAGTCTCCTTGCGTACCAGTTGTAAAAGCCGGCGCATATCGATGGGACGGAAACCCCACTGTTCCCTGCCGTTTTTCCGGAAACTGATTTTCAATGCCGTCGGGCAAACACGGGCGATGGCGCCGTTTTCAAGCAGTTCGTCCCGCTTGAGTATATCGCATATATCCACGGCGCAGATATGGAGCTGGCCGTTATGGTTCCGGGAAACCCTTATGTTCCAGTCCCGGAACGGAACATTCCTATTTTCCCTCATAGGTATTTCCTCCTTTCTTTTGGTTATCAGACTTACGTTTGTTTTCAAGCAAGGCTCTCTTATGTGCCATCTTGCGCACCGGATAGTACGTGCGTTTCTCGCCGCAAAGGGCGTCATAATCTTTCAGCATCAGTGTGCCGAGGTCGGCCAGCTCGATTTCCACATCCGGATGCAGATGCCTGAAATAGAGTCCGCCGCTGCATACATACTTGCCCGTGCAACAGAATGAGATAGCCTGCAAGTTGCCTTTTGTCAATTCCGCCGCGCTGTGCAGCGAGCGCGTGACCGCTACAAGAACCTGTGCCCCGTTGAAGATGAGCACCATCTTGGGTCGTTTAAATGTGCTGCGTCTCATGTTGTTCTAAAATTTGCGTTAATTCCTCCTTTGTAAATCTAAGACCGGCAGCCTGTACCAGCCAAGTGTCTGAAACCGTAAATCCACCGGACAGCAGTTCGTCCACGCGCTCCAGAAGGTAGACACCGAACGCGGGATCGATGTAAACGACAAATAATAGAGCCAGACATTCATCAATTAACAGGTGTCCCGACGCCTCGTCACGGATGATCATCTTTTCCCTGTCTATTCCGTAGGCGTCTGCCAACGCCGTTGCCCAGTGATGGAAAGCGACACGGAAATCACGGACATTATGCCGGCGTGCATCTCCTTTGGCCTGGATGAAGCGTGTCGCGTCGAAATAGACCGGTCCGTCTTCCCGTAACGTTCCGAAAAGCAGATCGGGGAACTCCCTGTACCGGATTATCCGGCAGGGAATCTTTTCTTCTTTCATGTTCTCTTTTTCATTGTTCTTGGATTTGTATCTAACGTGGTGCAAAGATATATCTTTTTAATATGAAATACACTATAAATATATACATAAATTACACTTTTAATAAATTGTTAATCACTGATAATAAGATATTTACAACATAAATAAAACCGAAATATCTATATGTTTAAGTTGTATATTTCGGTTTGTAAATCAAGCATTAAGAGTCCCGTTCTCCATATATTCTTTTAGCCGTAAAAACCTCTCTTGAGGATTGTCTCTACTCTTTGAACAAGAAACAAAAAAATTATGGCTACATCGGACAAATCATTTAACGGGGAACTCTTGGAGAGTATTTTTAAGACCTCCAAAAAGACAATTCAGGAGTATGTCCGCGAAATCGAGCGCAACAACCGCTACCGTTCATGCCGTCAGGATACCGGCTCGGGATATATTCTCGATGACCGCGCCCGGCTCATTGACCTGTATGAAGCCTGCCTGCAACAGGACGCTCATATACGTTCCGTTGTCGAGACACTGGAAAGCCAGATTCTCGGCGACCGCTATATGCTTGCCCGTGTAAACGAAAAGGGAAAATACATCAAGGACGTGGCGAACTCCCTGAAGATACAGGGTTCGCAGTTCGACAAGATAATCAAGGGCATAGTGGAATCCAAGCTCTACGGGTACACCCTGCTTGAAATCATGCCGCATACTGACCCCAGAACGGGCAGGCTGGCGGAAGTCAACATCATCGAACGGCGTAATGTGTTGCCGGACCAGAAAACGGTACTGAAGCGGCAGGGACTGTGGGAGCCGCATTGGGATTTACATGACCCGGCATATTACCGTTGTTATGTACTGGTAAACTCCGGCGACTTGGGACTTTTTTCCGCCACGACCCCTTTGATACTGGCCAAGAAATTCACGGTGGCCAACTATGTGAACTTTTCCCATACTTACGGACAGCCGATTATCCACGGAAAGACGGTCAGCGAGAGCAACGCCGACCGCAAGAGGCTGGCTAACGAGATAGCCAACGCGGCACAGAACAAGGTGGTGGTTACCGGCATTGAGGACGAGGTCGATATCAAGACATTCACCATGTCCAACTCGGAAAAGATATATACCGGGCTTATCGAGTTTGTGAACAAGGAAGTTGCCAACCTCGTGCTCGGCTCCGAGTCGATGGCCGGAGGGATGCAGTCGTACGTGGGTTCCACGAAAGCACACCAGGACATTTTCCGCGACCGTATCGAAGTCTACCGTCGGTATATCGAAAACGTCATGAACGAGGAGATAATCCCCCGCCTGGTGGCTATCGGGTATATCCCCGGAGGATTGGAGTTCCGGTATTCGAACCGGATAGAGATGAGCAACGAGGACCGCATCAAGCTCTATTCGCTGATCACGGACAAATATGAAGTGGCGGCCGATGAGATCGAGAAAGAGTTCGGTATCAATGTGGGCCGGCAGCTCAATGTTATCCCGGGATTAGGTTTCGGAGCCGAAGGCGGCTCATCCGGTCTCAGCCACAACGACCGGGGCATCATGTCGGACGAGGAGTATTTCCGGCGTTACGGACGCCCCCGGGGGGCGAAGGTCGGAAATTTTCTGCGGGGAGCGGAATAGAAGCCCGTCTTCCGCTCCCGGACAACGCTCCGTTCAGGGCTGTCAGGGCATCTGCAACCACGGAATCCGATACGGAAAAGGAGTATCGTGTCATTTTCGATGCATTCCGCAGGCTGATCCTCTATTGGGAGAACAGCGCGGAACGTCTCGACATTATAGAGGACATCATCACCCTGCGTGCCTCTTTCCTCATAGACCGTGCGCTGACAGGTCTGCGAATCGATATGGACCGGGCATTGGAGATACTGAAAAATCACAACTCCTTTACAACAGAGAGGGAACGGCAGCAGCGTGACATCCTGATTGCAGCTATAGACAACCTGGTGGATTTTGCCGCGGCAGAGGAGTATGCCATGCTCGGGGAACTGCCCGAGACAGCGGATGAACAGGACATGGAAGCATACGAAAAGATATGCCGCAGGTATAACCTCGTCCATGCGGAGGAAGAGAACAACCAGGTATTCTTCGCGGCCTCGATGGCCGCATGGTGGATGGCGGTGGATATGGATACCGTGCTTACCTACATGACACAAGGCGATGAACGGGTACGTGCCTGGCATCTTTCATTGGAAGGGATTTCCTTCCGCAAATCCGAGTTTCCTCCGGAGCTGATACCGCCGATCGAATGGGGATGCCGCTGCTTTCTGGTCGCGGAGGGGTTCGCCGCTGTCCGGGCGGCTTTGCCGGATAAGGGAGACTATCTGGAAAAGGTGGATCCGGTCTTCCGGGAGAGCCTGGCAACCGGCGGGCGTATCTTTTCCGATGCGCACCGCTATTTCTCCGTCCCGCTTCCGGGTTACATGAATGATATTGTGAAACGCATTAAAGGAAAGTTCGCCTATGCCCAAGATAACGCTTGATGAGTTTTGCAGCCACTGGGTAAGCAGGACCAGTACGCGCGTCATGGCCAGCCGGCTGGAGTTCAACGTATTCGACTTCGCAACTGCTGCCGGTGACTATACCAGGCAGCAGTTCGTGTCCTCATTCGCTTCGGGGGGATTCAACGGTAGCAAATGGGCGCCTCGTACCTCCAAATGGGGAAAGAGGTTCACCCATCCTCTCATGAACGATACGGGGACTCTGGCCCGGAGCATACAGTCGGAAGCCGGCCGGACAGACATAGTGGGACGGCGTTCGGACCGTACGCGCATCTTCCGGAAAGGCGCCAGGTATTGCATGTGGACTACGGAAAAGAGCTTTCCAGTCAAGGGCAAGCGGGGACGCAGCAAGGAGCGTTACGGGCATTATGCCGCCATACACAATACCGATCCGAAGTTCGGGCTGTACACGGTAAACCAGTATTCCACGCGCCGTCCCGTACACCGGCAGTTCATCGGATTCTCACCGAAGACGGACGACTATATCGCCGCCCATTTCATAGATATGATTTTTAAAGGATTTCCACACCAGCCGTTATGATAAAAGACAAACACCCAGCACCACAGCCCGCACAACCGTCGGCACCGGCGGAGAGCCTGCCTGAAGAAGTTTCCGCGAACCCTTTCGTGGAGATATACCGGGCCGTTAAGCGGGCTGTCCTGACCCTGCGGGAGAATCCGGACGACCCGTTGTCGCCGCCCCTGTTCAAAACCGTCGCTATCGACAACGGCCAGTTCGCCCGCATTGTCCGTGACGATAACACGGAGTATGAGACTGTGTTCCCTGCCGTGTTCATCCACTTTATCAACGTGAGGTACCTGGTACAGCAACAGCGTATCGGTGAGGGACGCGCCACCATGCGCGTGCGGTTTATCTTGAATACGCTCAACAATGCGGACGAAGACAAGGAATGCGAGGCGTTTCTGGTCTTCCAGCGGCTCAATGTAGCCATACAGGATGCCAAGAACCATGAGCCGGCGCTGAGCGAGCGGTGCAACCTGACCTATTTCGACATGCCGCTTTCAACCAATATGTTGCAGGCGTACTGGATAGACTACGAGGTATGGTTCAGGGAATCTTCCGCGTGGAAATACAGGGACTGGGTAAAAAGGTATGTGGTCATGCCCCCGTTCACCCAACACAGCGATGCGCCGCAACATGACAGCGGCGGACACGGCTTCCATCCGCGTCCGGAACATGACGAAGTATCTGGTTTTTCGGATACCGGATCGGAAAATTGAAATCCATGCAGGAGATTTATCCGCACTGCGTATAAACAGACATGAATCAGCAGATAATACAAGACTCATGATACATTTTCTGTACTTGCTGAATTTAGAATGTTCAGCATGCCGGTCTTGATACAAATAGTTGCAACCGGTCTGTAATTTGAACAATCTATTATACTGTAAAGATAATCGCATTTCCATAAATGGATGGATTCTCATATTTCCACTTCCATAAATAGCAGTGCAAAACCTTTTCTTTTTCCACCGCCTACTCTTGTTCAAATAACCCTTGCATATGGATATGAACACACTTCAATATGTCGTCGGAGAGGCGAAGGCAGGCCAGCCGGCTGTTATCCGTTTCTTCGGTCGCGTGACGGAAGAGACGACCTCACGTTTCAATGACGAGTTCGACTTTTTGGAAAATATCATCCGTCCCTCCTGTATCCGCGTGTTGATCAACTCGGAGGGCGGCAGTGTCCTTTACGGCATGTCCACCTATTCCACCATCGCCAATGCCACGGTGGATACGGAATGTATCATCGAAGGGGTCGCGGCATCGATGGCCTCCATCATCTGGGCGGCGGGCAAGCGTTCTCTCATGCGTGATTATGCCATACTGATGATTCATAACCCGATGTTGCCGGACGATGACGGAGGGGAACCGTCGGACATGGTAACGGCTTTTACCAAACAGATCGAGACGATTTACCGGAAACGGTTCGGCCTGAAAGCGGAGCATGTGCGGGCCATCATGGACGGACAGGCAGGAAAGGACGGGACCTATTTCGACGCACAGGCTGCCGTCAAGGCCGGCATCATACCTGCGGAGCATGTCATCCATACCTCGAAGCAGCTTTGCCGTAAAGTGCATGACGAGATAGAAGGATTGACCGATACGGCCGCCATCCAGGAACTGATGAGCCGTGTCAGCGCGGGAAATAAACCTTTCAAAGGCATTGAACCTACTCTTACAGAAACGGAAAACGATATGGCAAACGAAAACAAGACACAAGGCTTTGAGTACGGGGCGATTGCAGCCTCGCTGGGCATGAAGGACGGTGAGGTCAAGGACGTGATGGCACGTATCTCTGAACTGGCCGCGATGGAACCCAAATACAGAGAAATACAGAAATCACTGAGCGACGCGCAGACCGTCATCGCCGGAAAAGACGCCTCCATCCGGAACTTGCAGACAGACCTGGCCGCAGCGACGGCACGCCTTTCCGCCTACGAGCAGAAAGAGAAGGACGAGCAGGCTTCCCGTATCGAGACATTGGTGGAGAATGCCATTGCAGAAGGCAAGATTGACCGTGAGGCGAAAACGCAGTGGGTGGAGATGGCCGGTTCCAACTTCGAGTTGGCGGAAAGCACGCTGGCTTCCATTCCCGCGCGGGAGAAAATCTCGAAGGAAATCGCCGATGACCCTGCCAACATCCAGGCCACGGCGGAAGCGACAAAGACCGCCGAACAGCTGATGGCCGAGAAGGTGGCGGAAGTGGTCGGTGCGGATTTCAAGTTCCGAAAGCTCTGACAGACTATCCGCGGGCGTCCGCCCGATTTTAACTGACATGCCGGAGACCGCAGTGTCTCGCGCGGAAACAGCAGGTATCCGCCAGTCGGCCGAGTTTCATTCTTCAACGGAAAACTTAAAACGACAATGGCTGATACAGTAAACTTTCTTCAAAACGGGTATAGCGGCGAAGTACTTGAGGACTTGCTGACCTATACCGTGCAGGGCAATGATACGGTCCGCGAGGGACTGATTCATATCAAGACGGGCATCCAGCACCGCTATACGCTTCCTGCCATCAAGCTGGGCAACATTATCCAGGACAACGTGCCGACCCCACAACCCATCCACGGAGCCAAGGGCGATGACGGCACGAACGAGTACCAGTTCACCGAACGCCATCTTGAGCCGTCCGATTTTATGGTCTATCTCGAGTTTAACCCGAGGGACTACGAGAAGTACTGGCGTTTCGCGCAGCCGGAAGGCAATCTCGTGTTCCGCGAGCTCGACCCGAAAATCCAGGCGACGATGCTCCGTCTCCTTATGGACAAGAAAAACGAGTATATCGGAAACGCCATCTGGACTTCCGCCCGCGGAGGAGAGACGGTGGCCAAGATTACCGCACCGGAAGGCTGCACGAAAATCGGAGCCAACAAGGAGAAATATTTTGACGGGGTCATCAAACGGATCCTCGACAATGTGAACTCCTCCGATGCCGAGGTGGTTGCCGGAGGGCAGTGCATCATTTCGGGAACGACCGAGCTGACGGACGGGGCCGCGGTGGAGGCGGCGCTCTATGCGATGTGGAGGAAATGTCCGAAGCAGATCCGAAAGAAGACATCTCTGACCTTTGTGGTCGGATGGGACGCCTGGGACGCGTATGACCAATATATCTCGGACAAGCAGGTCAAGTATTCCGAGAATACCGAGGTCAACCGCTATCGCTTCAAGGGCAAGCGCATCGTCCCGGTCGTGGGAATCCCCGAACACACGATGGTGCTCGGCGAGTTCTCCACCGGCATGGACTCCAACCTGTGGATGGGGTGGATTACGCGAACGACACGGACATCCTGAAAATCGACCGTCTGCAGGCCAACTCCGAGCTGTTCTTTTTCCAGATGCGCATGAAAATGGACGTGAACATCGTCCGCCCGGCGGAGATCGTGGTCCATACCGCCTACAAGAAGAGCGAATAACACACCTTTCTTCATTCTCAATATCCACCCGGGGAGCGGAGGCAAGGCCCCGTTCCCCATTTTCATTCTACTGTTATGGCAAAGAAAATCAACACGGAGGAAACTCCGCAGACAGACAACAATAATATTCCTGCACCGGAGGCTCAGGCGGTGCCCGTTCCGGAAACGGCATCGGAAAACCTCGGGACAGGCGGCGAGACTGAAGACAGGCTGCCGGCCAAGACCGCGGGGAAAGGGAATGCAGGGTCGGAGGAGACGACAGAGCCTCACATCCTGTCCCTGTTGAAAAAGTTCCCGGCATATCCGTCGCTGTACATCGACACGCACGGAGGAACCTATGCGCCGGACACGGCGGCCGCCATCAGGGGCAAGGCCGTACTCTACAGGAATCCTTTCTACAACGAACTTAAAAAGAAATCATAATGGCACTCGGTAATGTATTTATCAAGGATGTGGACGGCAATATTCCTTACGATACCGGCTCGTCGGGCGAGAAGGTGACGGGACTGCTGTTCGACGTGTCCCTCCAGCCGACGCTTTTCACGGAGGGGTATGGTAAAACCAATGAGACCAGGCTCAAGCCTGGCGATGTCTGCTACATCACCTCGTTCAAGTCCGCCGTGAACGACTTCGGTATCATCGAACGTGTGGAGGCAACCGACGAGGAGGAGATGAATGTCAATTTCCTGCACGGCATCCCGGCATACCATATCCGTGAATTTTTCCGCATGTCCGGCAATCCGGGCGGTTCAGGAAAACTCTACGTGATGTTCGCGGACTGTTCGGCGAACTGGGATGCGCTGGAAATCATGCAGCGTGCTGCCGGGGGTATGATCAACCAGATAGGCATATGGACGGAACAGCCGCTGTGGAAAGCGAACGGCGCATCGGAACAATACAACCTCAATCTGGTAAAGGGGCTCAACGACGTGGCCGTGGGGCTTGCGGAGCAGAACCAGCCGCTCTCGCTCATCCTTTCCGCCAATCCTTCCAATACGGGGGCGGATACGACTGAGGGGCGTCAGATTGACCTGAATAAAATACCTTCATGCATCTGTGAATCAAGCCGTATCAGCTGTATATTCGGCCAGGCGCATCACGAAAAGATCTCCACGATGCAGATGTGCAACAGGAACCATACGCCCGTGGGATTTTTGGGAGCGGTTATGGGAGCCATAGCAAAGGCCAACGTGCACGAATCCATCGCATGGGTCAAGCAGTTCAATCTCTTCGCGGACGATTTCCAGGAAATAGAGTTGGGGTTCGGGGACATCAACCTCGACGAGGCAGAGGAGAACTTCCTCAGCCTGAACCGGTACGAGTCACTCTCCCCGTCACTGCTGGACGAACTCGACGATAAGGGGTATATTTTTCCCATCAAGTATGCCGGCCGCGAGAACGGGATCTACATCTCGAAAGACCAGACATGCTCACATGGGGATTTCCGTACCATTGCCCGGAACCGCACCATCAACAAGAGCCGCCGTGCCGTGCGTGCAGCCCTGCTGCCGTATGTGAACTCACCGCTGATGGTCAATCCTTCAACCGGGTTCCTCGCCCCGTCGAAGATTACAGCTTTCAAGACACTCATCGGGGATATACTGGCCAAGATGCAGGCGGCGCAGGAAATTTCAGGATACGCCGTCACTATCGACCCGAACCAGAACGTGTTGGTGGACGACACGCTGCGCATCTCCTATGTCCTTGTCCCGGTGGGCGTGGCCGTGAAGATTTATGTAGAGGAAGGACTGTCATTAACCGCAAATAAGACATAGCATATGGCAATAATCAACAATGTAGCATACTCGTGGTCGATGATAACCCTGTCATCGACCGCCCTGGGAATCGATGAAGGTTCCACGACCCTTGAAGGCGTGTCGGCCATCAAATGGTCGAAGAAGCGCAAGGTCGAAAGTAACTACGGCATGGGAGGACGGCCGGTGTCGAGGGGGTTCGGGAACATTACCTATACGGCGAGCATCACGATGGACTATGCCACGCAACAGCTGTTGCGTTCGGTGTACGGCTCGCTGCTCGAAATCGGCGAGTTCGACCTGATTATCAGCTTTGCCAACCCGATGGCCGGCGAGGACTGGACAACGACGACCGTAACGCTCAAAGGTTGCATCTTCACGGAGGATTGTCTCGAGTCACAGCAGGATGATACCAATATCACCCATGAATTCGATCTCAACCCGTTCGATATCCAAATCGGCTCGGGTGATACAATCTAAGCTGTCATGGATGTAACTTTCGAGGGGAAATCTTCTACCGGAAAGAACGAATGGCTCACGCCTCCCTGCCTGCTTCGGAGGCTGGGGCCGTTCGATTTGGATCCGTGTTCGCCCGTAAACCGCCCATGGGATACGGCGCGACATCACTATACCATTGAGGATGACGGCCTGCAACAACCCTGGTTCGGACGTGTGTTCTGCAATCCTCCCTATGACACTGCACTGATTGTCCGGTTTATCCGCAGGTGTGTCGAACACAGGAATGCCGTCGCGCTCACTTTTGCCCGCACGGACACGCGCCTGTTCCACGAACTGATATTCCCAAACGCCGATTCAATACTCTTTATCAAGGGACGGCTCAGTTTTTACCATGTTACGGGGGAACAGGGTGGTACGGCCGGAGCGCCGTCATGCCTGATCGCCTTCAACAAAGAAAATACCGCGGTTCTGGAAACATGCGGTATCGACGGGAAGTTGGTGAAGCCACGACTTCAATAGTCAACCATAAATTTGTTACATAATAACCCGTCTGTTTGCCGGATATTGACCTTGGCTGACAGACGGGATTTATGTATGGCAGACTTAAATCGAAATATGCGCTTCCTTATCGAATGACGTATGCTCGTTACTGAACACATAGCCCAACTGGTTGCATATGCACCGGGTGTTTCCGATGACCTTATTGATATTGCGGTGCGAGTGGCCATATATCCAGTATTCAATCGGGCTGTCTGCAATGAAACCGCCAAGCTCCACGGTAAATGCCCCATTGAGCGGACTGCCCTTGAACTCCGGCGCCATCAGTTCGAATGACGGTACATGATGAGTGGCGACAATGAGATGTCTGGCAGTACTTTGTTTTACGCTCTGTTCCAGAAAACGGAAACAGCGCGAATGTTCGTCATTGAACCTTGTCCAGTCCAGCGGTTCGCTGCCGTAACGCATCCTGCGGAAATCTGTGATGGCTGCCTCAGTTTCATAGGCATCCTGCAACAGGATATGTGACCACAGTGTGGTAGCGATCAATTCTATATCGTTACCCAATGGGATAACGGCATTATAGTGGCAGGTGATGTTTTCCCTGATTTTGAGCGACCAGCCGTTATACAGCTTGTCTATGTCGAACATCTTGTAAAACTCGTGGTTTCCGGGAACCACGATGACCCGGCTGTAATTTCCGGAAGCCCAGTCCCAGAACGGATGTCTGGAGTAGTTCTCATCTCCGATATATCCTATATCTCCGGCAAGGACAAGCACTTCTCCGGCAACAGCCAGCGGGTTGTGCTTCAAAAAACTGCTGTTCTCCCGAAACTCGAGATGCAGGTCGGATGCGTATTGGATTCTCATTGTTGTGTTATGAAATTGGCTTCAAGTTGTTCCAATAACTGTTCTCCGGAAATGCTTTTAAGTCCTGCCGATTTGAAAAAATCAGAGTTTGGCACTTCTTCTTTGACAGCCAGGCAAAACCTGTCAACATCTTGTTTAAGCGAATCAGGAACTTCGTAGGTGTCGGCAGGAGCAAGCATGGCAACCAGCCGGAATACATCTTTCTTGTGCTTGACGATATGTTTGCTGTCCACTTGTTCTCCATTGCTTTTCCGCTCGGTCATTTCTAAATAGGCCCTGCATTTCAGACAGATAAGACTTTCAATGTTCGCAATATGTACGCCCTCCTCCAACGTGCTGTGTTCAATGGTATAATTATAATAGTCATCATCCATCAAAATGGCTGACAGACTTGACAGGTCATCATCAACCGGAATGGGGGTAATGTGGGCATCGTCCGGGAATTTGACAACCCCGATATTTCGTGAAAAGAGTTCTATCTGATACGGGAAATCCGGATTTCCCGGTTCCTTGAACCTGTAATATTCATGCCTGCATTCCCCGTTCCCGGTTCCCTTATTCCTTTGTCTGTACCCTGCGGTTTTTACAAACTCCCAGAATTTTGCAGCAAAATCCGAAGACAGCGCCTCCACAATCAGTATAATGTCTATGTCCTTGGTCGCCCTTGGAGTTTGTGCATATATTTCTTCATGCATTTCACAGGCAGTACCACCTATGATGACATAGTTTCCTTCATATCCGGTGAAAAACTCCCTGAATTTATCAATTCCTCTTACCATATCATATTATTTATCATAGTTTCCAATTCTATTTGAATGCGTTCATCATCCATATCCTTCATGGCCAGAAATAAAGACAATTTGTCTACAATGCCGTTTTTTGAGAAAAAACATGGATTGTAACGCCATATCTCTATGCGGGTCTCGCCATATTCCTTGTCTGTCCGGATTTGCAACCGTCGAGCTTCTTCTTTTGCAATGGCATAAGTGTCATTTTTTTCCTTGTTCAGCATTGAATATTCCGACAAGGCATTTACTCCACTAATACAAAATACTTCATCAGGCAGACTATCGGTATATACAATCCGCTCGATGGGGTTCGCCAGGAACGGCAACATCCTGTCCCATAATTCACGCTTTTTGAACTGAAATATCATACTCTTTGTCTTGCCGCCGGATAAAGCGATAACTTCTTTATCTTTCAGCCATCTGACCGCCCGGTTTACATTGGCATACGACACGTTGAAAAGATCTGCAATATCATAAGTTCCTTTCCCTTCGAGAGACTTTACTTCAAGATGATAAAGGATTATGCATTGGGCAATTGCAGGAATCTGCGTTTCTTCACCGCCCCCGATATTATTTTTATGCGGTTTCAAATCTATCAACAAATCCGGTATGAACATTTGCTTTTGCGGTATGATGAAATTTACACGATGTCTGACAAGACGCCGTACATTATAGGCCGCCACTGTACGCAATACAAATATTACCGGGCATTGGGCTTTTCGCTCAACCAGTTCTTTTTGTTTCCGCATCTGCCCCGGAGTATATGCAGAACTGTCTGCACTATACAGAAGAACTACGTCATGCCCCAACAAGTTAGCCGTACAAAATGTATAACCGGCAGTAATATTGGCTGGGAATGTATGCAAGACATCCTTTTCGACCGGCCTGATGTCCGCCCTCAAATCAAGCAATTCAGCGATGTACCGGCTTGTCACATCTATAAAATCATCTATTTTGCACATAATCATTTATGTTTGAGAATATGCAAAATTAACGATTATATACTATATATCAAAGAAATATATGAAATATATTCAGCGAAATTTCCTTTAAAGACTGATCTGGGAATATCAGGAGCAAAGAAGTTTTTTGTATAACATATGGATTACAAGTGAATAAGAACCGTGTCTTCAACCTTTCCACGATTCTTTGTCCTACTCTTTCGGTGAATCAAAACAAATTCGATATGGACGAAAAAATGCTTTCATTGGAACAGGAGATCAAGATCAAGGAAAAAGCCCTCAAACTGAAAGAGGAGAAGAAACTCCGCAAGATTTGTCCGATGGTCGTTTTCGGAGACACCGCAAACGGCGAGAAAGAGATTTATGTGGCCTACATGTCCGAACCGAGCTTTCCGCAGTTCAGCAAATTCATGGCCGCTTCCAAAAAGGACGAGGTAATCGCCATGCGCACGTTGGCCCGCGACTGCTTCGTGGACGGAGATAAGGAACTCGTGGACGACGAGTCGCTCTTCCTGTTCGGTCTGATGGGACAGCTTTCCGAGCTGATCACCACCCGCCAGAGTGTCCTGGTAAACTTATAAGCCGGTGGGTAGTGACCGACGAGCAGCGCATCCGCCAGCGGATGATCTATGTCCGCCACTACTTTCCCGGCGTCAACCTCGACACGATTTCCGACGAGGAGTTCGCGATGCTTTCCGAAGAGGCGTTGTGGCTGCACGAGCAGATGCTCATCAGCCGTATGCCCGTTCCGATGTCATTGCCGGAGAGGACTCCTTGACCTGCCGCCGTAAGCTTCCGGTTTGCGGCGGCCTTCGTTTCATAATCTCCGCCCTTGCGGAAAGACTATTCTTTTAACGCAGTACCCATTACCATGGCTCAGGAACAGAACTATCAGGTCAACTACTCCATCAACGTGGATGCCTCTCAGGGCACCAAGCAGGTTATCGCCTTCGGTGAGGCGGTAGGCAAGCTGGTACAGGCGAAAGCGTCCCTGACTCCGGCCGTCACGAACATCAAGAATATGATGGACGAGATAGACCGCGTGTTCCGCACCAAGAACGGCAAGAAACGTAATTTCGATTACCGCCTGACCATCGATACGAAAAAAAGCGAAGAGAAGCTGGAACGTATCAAGGGGTTACTCACGGATATTTCCACGCTTTCCAAAGGCATCAGCCTGACCATCAATGCCGGTCAGGCTTTGGACAGCAAGAAAATCAAGGCCAACGCCAAAAGCCTTTACGAGAAAAAGGCTGCCGAGATGCGCAAAGCGGAGATCGAAAAGAATGCCGCCTCGTCCGTTGGCACGATGGCAGACGCGCAGAAACGCATTACCAAAGCCATCGGGAAAATCAACTCCGCCCTGGTTTCCATGGAACGTGACCGGGAACTGCAAATCAAGACCGGGACGGCGGAAAACAGGTTGCAGCAGATACTTTCCCTATTGGGTCGTATCAAAAGTGCTTCTGTCATTTCTTTCAACATGCAGGGAGGCATACCATCCGAAGGACTCACACCTTCCGTTCCGGTGCCATATGCTCCGCAGGCCTTCGTAATGCCCGAAAAGGCCCGGCAAAAACTGATGGAACGGCTTTATGCAGGACAGCAGCTGCATCGCCAGAAACTGGTCCACGCGGAGGAGCTCTTTACCGCAGACCAGCGCCGTAAGGCGGCTCTGGCAGAAACCGCCGCGGCGGAAAAGCGGCGTGCCGATGAAGCGCGGGCTAAAGAACGGGAGTGCAAGAATGCCGCCCGTGCTGCGGAGAAAATACGCCGGCAGGCAGAACAGGCACGCCGTAAGGCAGAAACGGAACGTATAAAGGCCGAGCAGGCTGCAAGACGGCAGGAACAGCGCAATGCGATGCAGTCCGTCAGGCTCATGCAGCGGGAACATACTGCAGCCGGTACGCTCTACCGCAGTAAACGCCGTGCCGCCATCAACCGTATCCAGTATTCGAAAGCGCCGTCACTCAGGAACCTCCCGTTCGCTTCGATGCTCAATGCCTATATGGGTTACAGCCTGATCCGTTCGGAACTGACGAAGGCCATCGACTATTCCAACATCATGGAATCGGCACATTCCATCCTCCGTGTGGCGGACAGCGACCTCAAGACATTCGAGACCCGTTTTGACAGTATGGCCCGTCATGTCCGTAAAATCGGCATCGACACGAAATACACAGCCGTGGAGATTGCCGGTGCCGTCAAATACCTGTCGATGGCGGGCATGAATATCGAGACAATCAACAAGTCCATCCGCCCGATCACGAACCTGGCACTTATCGGTGACAACGACGTGTCGTATATCGCCGACCTGGCCACGAACATCATGGCCGGTTATGATATCCATAACGACAGCATGGACAGCGTGGCGGACATTATCTCCTCCACCATTTCCCGCTCGAATGTGAATATCGTGGAGATGGCGGAGTCATACAAGATGGCTGCCGGTTACCTGCGTATGGCGGGCGTGGACTTCACGGAAAGCAGTGCCGCCATCGGTCTTTTGGGCAATATGGGTCTGAAGGGAACGCTGGCGGGAACCTCGTTGCGTGCTCTTTCCACACGTTTTGCCAAACCTACCAAGGAGGCACAGGAAGTTCTGGACCGCCTGGGCATCCGGTTCACGGAAATGCGCGACATCGAGGGGGTGCAGGTCGAGAAACTCCGTCCTATAGCGGACATTTTCGAGGAATTGAACAAGAAGGGCGCGTCGATGGCGGATGTCCAGGCAATCTTCGGGAAAATTGGCGGTAACGCGGCGATGATGTTCCTGAAGAACTACGACAAACTACGAGAACTGACTTCATATAACCGGGGGTCCCAGGGCGTTTCCTCAGAACTGGCATTGGTAAAGCAGAATACGACCAAGGGATTGTGGGCGCAGGTGACCTCCCAGCTGACCGAAGGGTTCATGCAGGCATACGAGGTGTTGGAACCCTCTATCCGCACTGTGCTCCGCACTTTTCTGGCAAAGTTCAAGGCTCCGGAATTTACCCGTGGCCTGGTGTCCATCGGGAATGCCTTGTTGGACATCTTCACCGTGATCGGCAATATCGGCGCATGGGTGACCCGCAATTTCCATTGGATAGACCCGCTTGTCTTTACAGGCGTTGTCGCGACCCGGCTGTTCAAGGTGGCGGGAGCCCTGACGAATATCGGCATCGCCATGGGGTTTATCGGCAAACAGTCTGCGGCCACGACATCAATCAGTGCCGTGCAGGGGCTGCTGGGGGCGGGTGGTATCGGTAAGGTTTCGTTTGCCCAGAAGCGGGCCATCGTGTCGGCCATGCAGTCCGCAGGCGTGGCGGGACGGGGAGCGATGAACCGCGCCTTGATGGCCGGGGGCGGTGTCATCGGAGCCAAAGGAGTCCTGCAGTCGCTGTTTGCCACACAGGTGGCTACCGGCAGCGGACTGACCGGTGCTGCCGCCTCGTTGAGTGCCATCAGTACAGGCGCGGTTGCCGCCACGGCAGGTATAGCCGCATTGGTCGGGACTTTGGGATGGGTGGCTTACAAGACCTGGAAGATAAAGGAGGCGAAGGATGCCGTACTGGAAGAGATCGAATCGAACCGCAAGTACCGTTATCCGTCCATAGAGGCACTTTACTCCTCCCTGAGCGAGACCTATAACATGGCTGTCAAGACAAAGCGTGCCGTGGACGAGGTCGTTGCCGGCAAAAGTATCGAAGAGGCTTCGGGACATAAAATCGGAGCCTTCACATCCAACTGGTGGGCCGGGTTCTTGGGGGAATTTGCCATCGCTTCATCTGAGGGGATGGTATCGCGAGACCATGTGTATAACATGGACAAAGCCCGTCAGGATGACATAAGGGATGCGCTTGTCACCCTTGCCAAACGCGACAGCCAGACACGTATCGATGCCGCGTACGCCGAGTTCGGGAAGATGGGTACGGTATTGGAAGTGGACGCTTTCCTCAAGACGGTAAAGGAGCGTTTCGGGCAACAGGAGAAGGATCTCGACAAGTCTTTGTGGCGTATGCAGGATGGCAAGGCCGTCTATGTGAATGATATCGGGGACAGGTCGGAAGCGGTTGCCGCCCGCACATACGACTATGCCCGGTACATGAACACGCAGACCGTTCCGGAGATTGTGCGTGCCGCCACCGCTTATCGGAATGCCATATCGAGTGCCGCCAATGCGCATGAGCTGATGCGTAAGGGAGGGTTCGACTTTGACCAGTTCAGGGCCTGGGGATTCGAGCAGGACGAAAACGGGCTATGGAAACAGCGGGCACTGGGGCAGAACGCCACCGATGCGCAGCGTATAGACAACATCGCGCATCGCAAGCTGGCACATACGACACTCGTGAAGTTCTTTTCATCGCTCCGGCAGACTTTCGGAGGTTCGGCGGAGGCAGCCGAGAACATCCTCCGCGTGGCGGGCTTCACTCCCGACCAGTACGGCAACGAACCGGATTCCAACGATACACGTCCGTTTGCTGCCAACCCGATTACCAACACGCATCTGGATGACGGAGGGGCCGGCGGCAACTATTCCGGCACGGGGCGGTTGTCCTCGGCGGCACCTAAACAGGTCATCGTGAACATAGAGAGCCTGCTCAGTGTCAGGACCATCGACCTGATGAAGTCGAAGGAGGGGCAGACGGAAGAGATACAGAACCTGAAAGAACAACTGGCACAGGCGCTCATCGATGTCGTGCATGACTTCGATGCCTCCTGGAACGCATAAAATGAAAGGATTATGGGAAGACTGATACAAATCGCGGCCTCGACTTTGTTGAGCGGAGGCATACTCAACCACGGTTCGCTTGGCGGATACATCAGCAACGCCACGCGTCTGGCGTTGGGCATGGGGCTTGCCGAATTGCAGGACGGGCAGGTACATTACTTCTCCAGGCACCATGACCTGCTCAAACGGGCAGCCATACAGGTTGCCTCGCAGACGGCTTACGGGTTGCTACGTTCCTATCCCCGATACCTCAAATACTGGGAACAGCAGGTGCGGGACAAATATCTTCAGACACAGTCGCAGTCCAGCCTTGCGAACAAGACCGGACAGTACTACCAGCTCATCAGGGAACAGCAGGCGGTGGCGCAGAAGAAAAACCATATCGATTCCATCGTCGGCCGGACAGTGGCGGATTTTCTGGAACTGTCCATATCAGAGGAGGGGAAGTATTATGACAACAGCGAGTGCAAGGTTTTGCCGAACAGCCGGTATGGACTGGTGACATTCGTGGACCTGGGACCGCAGGTACAGGTCAGCAGCCGGAACAATATCCTGCTGACCCGGGTACAGGGGCGGGACTATACCCGCAAGGAATATATATCCGGGGGTGACCTCGAGATTACCATCAACGGCAAGATCACCTCCAAATACCCGGACGTGTATCCCGAGGCGGAAGTGTCCAAGTTTATCAGGCTGGTACAATACAAGGGTGTCATCGATTGCGACAACACGGTATTGCGCCAGTTCAACATTTCACGGTTGATTATACAGGGCTATACCTTACAGCCTACGGATTGCCGGAACGTGCAGCCGTATTCGCTGAACTGTGTCGCCGTGGAGCCATCGGAAGCCGTGGAACTGAAACTGGCGGAACAGGAAAAGGTGGACACGGCCATCAAGCACACGAACAAGTGGATCAAGTATGTTAAATTCGGTACGGAGGTCATCGACCCCGCCTCGTTGCTTAAACTGACACGTTTATGGGTATAGCTGCAATGGATATCCTCTGCTGTCGCATCACCATCGGGGATGCCGACCCATCCAATCCGATGAGGATACAGAACGGCGTGGAGATTACGGAAGTCCAGTCGCTCGAAATCAACGAGAGTTACAAGAAGCTGATCGGAACGGCCAAAGTGATATTCCCGAAAGGGTCGGTATGCCGCTCCACGATTATCGGGAACGTGACATTGGAGGGCAAGGACGTGTCGAGGATAACGACGGAGGTGATGCAGGACGGTGTCATCATCGAGAAACGCAGCGCGCAGCGTCTGGTTGACGAGACGACATTCAAGGTCGGACAGCGCATCAATATCAAGCTGGGCTACAACGGCGTGCTGAAAAATATGTTCGACGGATACATTACCGGATACAATTCGGACAGCACGCTGGAAATCCAGTGTGAGAATATGGCCTACAAACTCAAACTGAAACAGGCACCTCATTTCGAGACCCCGGCGAAAGGGACGACGGTGAACGAGGTGCTGGAAGGCAAGTATAATATCCTGAAAGATACCGGCTTCAGGATACACTCGGATACGAAGCGGTTTGAGATACATATCGGCAAGGTAAAGGTCACGGACAACTTCACGGTAGCGGATATCCTTTCCGAATGGTCGAAGTACAAGGTCTACTGCTTTTTGAAATACGATGCCGATGATGACGGGGCCATGCCGTCCATTGCCGTCGGGCGTCCTTATTCGTCCAGCAAGGCTCAGCCGGTATTCCCGGAGGACGAATCGACAGGACCGTACAGGATATACTTCAACGAGCATGTGGCGCAGAGCAACCTGAAAGTGGTCAAGACCGATCCGAAGTTTTTGGCGGTGACGGGCAAGGCACTCGGGACGGATGAAAAATTCTTTGAGGTGACAGTACGCATGAATCCTGAATACGACCCGGAGATGCCGGGCAGCAAGGAGTTTCAGACGGTCAATGCCACGCAGATTTCAAAAAAGACGCACAAGGTAACTGGCAACACGACGGCATCGGGAGCGAAGACCAGGACCAAGGTGGATTTATCCACATATACCATCGTACCATATATGTCACCTCATGTCGGAATCAATTCCGACCGGCTTGTAGAAGAGACGACGGAATACTTTCGGAATTACAATCTGAACGGAATCACCGGCAATGTGACAGTATTCGGGGATTTCGGACTGTCTCCTGCCGTACAGGTGGAACTGATCGACTACCGTAATCCTTCCAAGAACGGCGTATACCTCGTGGAGGAGGTAACGACAACTTTCGGAGTGGGTGGATACAGACAACAGCTGGGCATTCCGTACAGGATTCGCAAATGACCATATTGTTTATTAATGGACATTCTTTCCTTCCAGAAAATACCCGAAAAGGAAAAACGGCATTCCGTGCCGCTCCAAGGAACATCACTGCTTTTTATTCATAATTAATCCACTGCATTTTTACAAATCCATGTCTTTAAAAATATTTTACAACAGGGGCGTTTCGGCAGGAAGAATAATATCTGCAAATACCTTTGATATAAATCAGTTAATCATCTTTTTGATTCTCTGAACCAGTATGGTCTTTCGTTTTTCTACAAAATCAGAAAAATTAGACAATGAAAGATCCGTATCCGGAATAAGGTGGTCCTCCATGAATTTCTGCATGTCCTTGTTCCGGGTCTGTTCACTAACCCACTTGTCCAATGGCTTGGCGTTTTTAGACTCGTTCTCATTGGCATCGAGCATCTGCAGGTTTAGGATGGAATTGTAGACCTGCCAACCATATTTTTCCTTGTCTTTCTCTTCCAGATCATTGTATGCAGAGGCTGGGTGCAGGTGGTCCTGATGGAAATTATTGTTCCTGTAATCAAGATTCGGATACAGCATGGCCAATATTGGGAAACTATATCGTGAGTCTTTCTGGCTGTAAAGCAAGTCTTCTATAAAATCGTCACCTACATCCGACAGTTTCTTGATTTCAGAGTTTATTTCTGCTGCCGGGAACAATGTCACGGTTTCTTTTATATAACAGCCGGTGATGTCTGTAGTATATGCCCTTCTTGACTGTGCAAGAACGGAATCAGCACTTGCTCCGAATGCCCTGCGGAGCAGAATTGAGAACAACCATTTTTTTATGATTTCACAATCCTCTCTATTTCCCATCTTTTTGTAAAAATCCTGATATATGTCCTTGTGGTAAAGATAATATAGTATGGGCATGGCGGCATTATATGAAGTCATTGTGAAATCCGTCAGTCCGAAAGATCTCAGCAAGTCGAACAGGTTTGAAACAGCATCCCTGATCCTAGTCCAATTATTTTCCACCAGTTCAATAAAACTCAGATTGAAACTTGTTATAAGGGAACGCACATCTTTATGATATAAGTACAGGAACGATTTCAATATGAAATCGTGAGATATATTAAATCCTTTAGAACGTATGTGCTCAACCAGATTCTTGATTTCTGTCTTTGCGTCCATCTGTTTACAATTGGCAATGGCGATGGACATCAGAATATCCGAAAAACTTAATGCAGTACCCCCGGAATTGATTCGAATAAAAATATTCACAGCTTTGTCAGGTTTCTGTTCATCCTCCTCGTAAAAATTTATATTGAGCTTGGTATGAATGACATTGTCCAACAGTCTCAGTAGTCTTTTGGATTCTTTGTCTATGTTATTGTCCTCGGCAAATTCATCGATGCCATAATTGTAATCCTGATGCAAAGCCAAAATCTTGCCTACACGGAACCATTTTTCACTAGACTTGTCAATAAATAAATCTTTTTCTTTGGATATGTTCTTGTCAACAAAGGAAAAGATGAACTCCCTGTCACTTTCCTCCTGTGTGTATTTACGGGATATATTGAGATATAGATGCCGGGTAGGAAAATTAGATTCAGAATAATCCCAACGTTTCCTATAATCTTTGTACGCATAGCTGCCGCACAGACCGATATATAATGATGTCAATCTCTGTTGTCCGTCCAATATTGCATAAAAATCGTTGATATTGTCCGTAGGAATCGGATCGTTGCATATCCGATGATACTGTATGAAAGCTGATAGAAACTTATAAAACCGGAAATCTGTTTTTGTGCCTCCTTTTACCTTCCAAAACAACATGGAACTGATTGGATAGCCTTTCATCAGAGAATCAAACAACTTTTCTATCTGTTCTGCCGACCATACAAAATCTCTCTGAAAAGCCGGCAATAGGTATTCATTCCGGTGGATACGTTCTATAGCCTGCGCTATCGTTATTGGTGATTGGAAACCTGCCATACTACTAATCAAGTGTTTTTTTACAAAGATAGAAAATTCTAATTTCATGTTTAATTTTTGAAGAAGGAAAATGCAAACCTGAATATATTCCAACGACCTATTCTTCTATAAAAAAATCAATGTCTTCAGATAAGTCGAATCAGTTGCTTATCCGTGAGGCTATCCGCAAGATAGCCTTGGGGCGGAGTATGGAGCGTATCAATCTGGCTCCCGGAGGCATGTCCGGTATCGGGACGGCCCGCATGATACACGGCTATGTCGCTAAGATACACGATAACCCCTCGGACGAGGAGTTTTCCGACTACGGCGGTACCATTGATGTCGGCGAGTACCCGGACGAGACGGCCTCCGCCGAACCAGTCATCCATAAAGGCGTGCTGCTCTCGGCCGCCACCAACAGCGAAGGCGGCTTCCTGATCGTACCTGCACTCTTTTCCGACGTGACCATCTTCATGGATGCCGCCACCCGCTATGCCTATGTGGTTAACTTCTCCCATGTGGATATCCTGCGGCTCAATGCCCGCACGGAAACCGTCATCGGCGTGACCGAAATGGAGGAGCTGGATCCGGAAAACGACTCCTCCCCGGACTACGACGAACTGGAAACCACCGGTAACGAGACCTCCACCCGCTATACGCCGACTGCCGTCACAACAACCGTCAGGAATGACAAGGACAAGGAAGCGACAACCGTTATCGATGCGGAAAGCATCACGCATACGGTGGACAAGTCTGAAGTCAGACAGACAGCAGATAAAGTGGTACAAAAGGTCAATTCCACGACCGTTGCCGTTGCCGACAACAAGGTGACGCTCGGTGACGAAAATGCCACCGAGCCGCTGGTTCTAGGTAATGAGCTTGCCCGGCTGATGCTCGACTTCCTGACAGAATGTTCGAAAATCATGACCCCCACACTGATGGGCACGATGTCGCCGATCAATATGCCGAACTTCATCTCGCTGACATCACGTATCCAGAATTTTCTTTCCAAGACCAGCTACACCAAATGAGCGTACAACTGCATCCCGATATAGAAACCCTCGACAAGGAGAGCCTGTGCTATTCCATCTATGCACAGCTGTACCATAACTTTTTCAATGCCCAGCAGAAAAAGGACGACGAGCATCCTTACGGCATCGAGGAAGGCGACGAGACCAGTCTGAGACTGAAGAATACCGCTTACGGTTTTGCATCCGCCATTGCCGGAGCCGTTGCGGGAGAGGGCGGTTCCGGAAGTGGCGGTTTGCTGTTGGATTACCTGAAGAAATCGGGCGGTGACATGACCGGCAGGCTCAGTGCCAATTACGGTTTCGAAGCCGGCATTGGAAACACCCGTATCCTGGAAACCTATTCGCAGGACATTACCGATCCGGAAGGTGTGGTAACTGCCGTCGAGTACGGTATCAGGATTACCGGCAACCTGAAAGTCGGGGGTGACAGCCTGCATATCGGCGGCAGGCAGTTGCTCCGTTACGACGCGGACAAGGCCACCGCTACAATCAATGCCTCCCATATAGACTTTCTGGATGCGACGGTACATTCCAAAGGGGCATGGATTATCGGGGACGAGGATACAGGAATATTCATCTCCCCGACACGGCTGGCCGTGGGCGGGCAGGATGTCTACCATCGTGGCAACGCCAATACGGACACGGCGGATTGGACGATGCGGGACGGCATGGTGAGACGGAATCTGACGGTGCGAGGGAGTACGGTCATGGACGGCGGACTGAAAGCCTTGCAAGGCGTGGAACTGGGCGACAAAGGGAAATGTCTGCTTTCGTTTTCGGAAGAGGATGTCGCGCTCGGCGGATTCCTCTCGTTCCTGGACGGGTTCGGCATCCGGATCAGAGATGTTCCCGTACTACTCCGTACCGACAAGGACAAGATACAGTTCGGGAGTATCGGCGGTGACCTTCTTTTAGGCGGCGACCATACCCCGAAGATACGCCTGTTCTCCGGCATATCGGACGTGGACGGCGAGTGCCTGATGCTTTCCCCTTACGGAAAGGCGTGTTTTCCGGGCTCGCTGACTGTCCGCCACAACTACGGCGCCGACCTGCTCTCCTCATACCGGGTAGACACTTCCGATGAAGGTATCGTTATCCACAAGCGCCTGCGAATGGGCACGGCAGAGGGATTCATGCTCACAGGCGACAGGGAGCGCGTATCGCTTTCTTCCGAGGTAATCTACGAGGAAGAAGGCAAAAGGACGGCTATCCCTCACAGCACGGATTTTTCACACCGTCCGTCCGTGAGCTGTTATGCCCCGCAGAACCGTCACAGCGAATCATTCCATATCTGCACCGATGCCGATTTCCTTACGGTCGGCGTTCCGTTGGAAGCAGCCGGGCATATCGGAATCCATGCGTCGCCCACCCGGATTACTGACAGAACCCTATACTTGACAGAGGCGTTACGCCTGCAAGCGGTGGAGGACGGTATCCGGCATTACGGAAACAGCGTCTTTACCGGGGCGCTCTCTTCGGAGTTCTTTTCCCCGGGCCTTTCCGGAAGCGGATGGGCTGTCCGCCGGAACCGGACGACAGGAGGCGTCTCCGCCACATTCGACGAGGTGGTGGCCCGCCGTAAGTTCCGCGCCTATGAGTTCGAGGTCAAAAAGACTTCGGTAACCAACGGTTCCTTCTGGATCAGCGACAGCTGTTCGGGAGACACCGTGGAAAAACTGTCATAATCCATGTCCGTATTCCGTTATCCGACATACAAGATCCGTATCGCCCCCGACTCGCAGAAGACACAGGGACTGCAAGCCGGGGATATCATCCGCAGGCAATATGCCGAACGGGAGCGTACCGTCTATTCGCTGATGTGCGTGACAGAAACCGGAACGGAGCTTGTCGGAGACAAGGACGCTCCTTATTTCATCGGGGCATTGCTGGACGGGGACGAACCGCAGGGCGGTGAACTGCTGGACTTCGTGCGGATTACCAACCTGTTCGATACGGCACGCAGCGGAGCCTTGTACCTGACGGCTTCTGACAGCGATTCACCCTATATGGATGTCATCGACGGCATGGCGACCGAACGCTCCCTGTGCTATCCCGTCATGGACGGAGGCATGGCGGGAGTGCCGGACAAGTCCAGATACGCCGTTTATGGCAGCATGCTGCAAACGGAATACCTGGATGCCGATTCGGAAGCGACACGCGTTGTCCGCATCATCCGCAATGCGGAACCGGCAGGAAACGCTTCCTTCGGGCTGATGCTGACATTGGAAGAACCGGTCGGATACCCGGAGCACCTGCTGGTATCGTTCAAGGTCAGGTCTTCCAAAACATCAGGTTCCGTACCGATCCGGTTCGGCTATACGAACCGTGAAAAGACGGATGCGGAAGATGAAATCTCCATCGGCCGGGAATGGAAGTACAAGTTATGGGTCATCACCGTGGATTACCCGGCACAGTACAGCCGGAGCCTGTTTCTTGAGCTGACATCAAGCCTGGCCTCCGAGGGGGACTGGTGCGAGGCCGCCGACCTGAACATTGTCCGTCTTGCCTCCGTATCCGCTTTCAGCGAGGCGAGCAAGGCCCGTGTGGGAAAGGTCAGCGGCATCATCGATCCGGTCTTCGGCATGTTGGATGGTTACGGGGCCTATTTCCAGAATCTCTATGCCACACGCAATGTCAATATAGCCGGCACGCTTACCGCGGGAGACGAGAACGGTTTTTCAAGCACGTTTTATGTGGGCAAAATCCACAAGAATGTCATACCCGACAGCCTGTCCTGCCGGTTCAGCCATTCGGAAGAGCTGGATGAAACATCTCCCGCCGGACTCGGGCGGTGTGTACGGATAGCCGGAGACAGTCTTCTTGGTGCGCAAAGTGCCGCCTGGCGGGAGGCTCATACAGGAGTCTGTTATTGTTTCTCAGTCTGGATAAAAGCGGAAGATACGGCAGCCATCCGGTTCTATCAGGATGAACATCTTGTCGGTGATCGGACGGTGGCTGCCGGTAAAGGATGGGTCCGTTATAATGTCCCGTTCCTCATACGCGGGTCAGATTCCCCCGTCATGTGTCTCGGCATTGCCGCTTCCGTCCCCCTGTCGTTGTCCGCCCCTCAATTGGAGGCCGGAAGGAACGTGACCCCCTATCAGGCGACCGATGAAGCCTTGTCCTACACGGACGATTACGGTGCCTGGTTCAATAAGGGAGGTATCGGGGGTACCATACAGAATCCCCTGTTGCGGCTGAACGAAGACGGCTCGATCGTTTCACGGGACGGTTCTTTCGTCATCCATCCGGACGGGACGGGCCATTTCGCCTCGGGACGGTTCAAGTGGGGCAAGGATACCATCGAACTGCGCGATGTGACCATCCGCTGGGAAGACCTCGATGAGGAGGCGCAGGAACTGCTCAAGCCCCGTTCCGTCTCCCTGACAGGCGGCACGGCGTTCCATTTCAAGGACGAGCTTTCAGGCGCATGCGAGCCGGAGAATATCCCGCTTGTGGCGACCGAATACAATTTCGAGCCGGAAAGTCGGCAGTGGGAATACCTTGCCGTTGACGGCATATGGAAAGATGCCGGATGCAATGCCGCCGTATTTGAAATGACACCCCCGTTTCATGGCTGGGAAGGGCGCGACGTGCTGACCCTCCGCTACACGGCAACATACCGTAATGAAAAAATCAGTGCGACCCATACCTTTTTCAAACTTTACGACGGATCTCCCTCCTATACTGTTTATGTGGAGTCTGAAAACGGCACGACATTCCGCAACGGAATCGTCTCGACGGTACTCCGTGCCAGGGTGTACAGGGGCGGTGAAGAGATTACATCGCTCATTCCCGACGGCAATTTCCGCTGGATACGGACGAGCCGCGATACGGAGAGTGACAGGATATGGAACGCCGCACCGCGTTACGGCAGGGAGATAGAGATAACCGGCGGGGACGTGTGGCGCAAGGCCGTTTTCGATTGCGAAGTGGAAATAACAAATAACCGATAATCTATTATGGCAGTAAAAGTAGCCCGCGGGCAGGTCACCATCATCGACCAGAACGACGCGGTATCGTTGCAGGCATTCATCGGCTCCTCGCAGCCCCTGACACAGGTGTACAACAGAGACAACAATGCCTATGCCCCTTCGTGGGCGGCTTCTCCCTATCTGGTACTTACCCCTTCGCTCTTCGTCAGCGGTCAGGCGGCGACCGACCAGATCACCTCGGTAGGCAATGCCGCGACGCTTACGGCAGGCGTGAAGAGCGGCTCGGCCAAGTGGTACAAGAACGGTACGGCGATCGTCTCCGGACAGGACAGCTGCACCATCGGCGCGGCATCGGCCAAGTATGCCCTTACCGTCAAAGCCAACCACATGACCGTTTCCGCTCCGCAAGTGCGTTATACTTTCGAGGCGGTTTACATCGACGCCAACGGGCTGGAGATTCCGTTCCGGGCGGAGATTCAGTTCACGCAGCACCTGAACGCCGGAGCGATGATCGCCGCCGTGGCGTATGCACCCGACGGCATCGTATTCAAGAACGACGAGGTGGCGACGCTCAGGGCGCATTGCGACCTGTGGCGCGGAGCCTCTATCGACACGACGAACGTCACCTACGCGTGGGGCATCAAGGATTCGGCGGTATTCGCGGGCACGACACTGACAGCTGCCGCGGCAGCCGGAGCCACGACCATAACGGTCGCTTCGGTAATGAACATGGAGGCGGGAGGCAGGATAACCATAGGATCGGCACAGTACACCATTTCGGCAGTCAACGCCTCCACGAAGGTCGTGACGCTGACCTCCGCACTGAGTGCCGCAGCCGCATCGGGAGCCGCCGTTTCGTGTCCCTACTACAACTCCATGCTGGGTGCCGGCTGGGCATGCCTTACCTCGACCAATCCTCGGGGCGTGACGGCAGGCTGGACGACAAACGAAATCACGATTACGGCAGATGCCGTTCTCAACTTCGAGACCTTCAAGTGCGCCATCAAGGATACGGACACCTCGGCGGGCAACGCCTCGGCGAACAAGGTCGTCTGCGACATCATCTCCTTCACGGATATGTCCGACCCCATCACGGTTGATCTGGTCAGCCAGAAGGGGTTCACCATCAAGAACAACGGCAATGACGTGGATGCCAAAGCCGTGTTATACAGGGGCGGTGAGGAAATCGACACGGGCGGGACAGCTTATACCTATACATGGAAACTGTGGAACTCTGCCGGGACTTCCGTCGTGAAGACCTACACGGGAAAATCCATCACGGTCTCGAAAGCCGATGTGACGGGGAAAGGCGTGCTGATGTGCGAGGTATCGAAATAAACGACATGTCTTACAACGAATACGAGGGTGCCAAATACTTTTTGGGACACCCTCATTGCGTCTGACGTGTTTCCCGACAGGAAAGTCAGTCTCTTGGCATGGATTTCACGATCCCGCTCACGGGGTCGAATTGTACGGCGGCATTGTTGAACAGCCGCTCGATATGCCCGCTGCGGATCATTTCGGAGGTCGGCAGACAGTGAAGGACGGGCGTATCGATAAGGGCTATTCTGTCACTCAGCGAGAGGGCTATATCCAGTTCGTGAGTGGAGAACAGAATGCATTTGCCCTCAGCATGCGCTAACCGTGCGAGCAGGGAACACAATTCGTAACGGTTGGGCATGTCAAGAAACGAGGTCGGCTCGTCCAACAGGATGACGGGCGTTTCCTGAGCCAGAGCACGGGCTATCATAATGCGCTGGCATTCACCGTCCGACATCTTATCCATCGTGCGGCCGGCATACGCCTCCATTCCGACCGAAGAGAGCGACCGCATGACGATTTCCCTATCTTGAGGCTGCATGCGGCCGATCCAGTTGGTGTAAGGGGCGCGGCCGATAGCCACGACATCCTCGCACCGCAGGTTGGCGATGCGTGTGCGCTCGGTCGTGACAAATGCCAGTTGCCTTGCCTTCTCCGGAGTTCTCATGTTTGCGATACAATGTCCGTCGAGCAGGATTTTACCGCAATAATTATGATTCAGTCCGGCTATGGCACGGAGAAGTGTAGATTTCCCCGTGCCGTTCCTGCCAATAAGGGCAGTCAGCTGTCCTCTTTTGAAAGAGGCATCGACCTTATCGAGAAGCCTCTTCTCTGCGTAGCCTATGGAAAAATCGCACAGTTCTATCATACCGTCATCGATTTATTGCGTAAAACCACCCATACGACTATCGGGATTCCCAGCAGTGCGGTAATGGCATTTACGGGCAAAGTGAACATTTTGGAAACGATATCGCAAAGAAGCAATACCGCCGCCCCCGAGAGAAGGGTTCCCGGCAGGAGCACGCGGTGGTCGGCCTCGCGGAAGAGCATCCGCGCGACGTGAGGCATGGCAAGACCGATGAAGCCGATCGGGCCGCAGAAAGCCGTTACCGTGCCGGCCAGCAGCGTCGTCGAGAGAAACAGCAGACCGCGCGAACGGCGGATATTCAGTCCCATCGTTACGGCATATTCCTCGCCGAAGAGCAGGAGGTTGAGCGGTTTGATCGTCCATACGGCCAGCAGCAACCCGACGATGACCGACGGAAGGAGGATGGCGAGCTGCGGCACCGTCACGTCGCCGAGCGACCCCATCGTCCAGATGACGAACGCCTTTAACGCCTCCTCTTTGCTCAGATATTGCAATATCTGCACGACAGCGCTCACGCCTGACGAGAACATCATACCCAAAATCAATATCACCATAATGTCCTTTATGCGGTGTCCGACGGCAGCGATTACGAGCAGCACGACGGCCGCACCCAGCCAAGCCGCTCCGGCGATGCCTATCGACGAGCCGACGCCTGCCAGCACCACGAGCGCCACGCCGAGGCTTGCACCCGAGCTGATGCCCAGCACGTAGGGGCCGGCCAGCGGATTGCGGAACAATGTCTGCATCTGCAAGCCGCTGACCGATAGCGCCGCCCCGGCCAGCAGAGCCACAACCGCCTTTATCAGCCGTATGTTCAGTACGATTTTCGCCGTAGTCCGCGGGCAGTCGCCGCCCGTCAGGGCCGCCCATACGTCGCCGACGGGAATGCGAACCGCGCCCACAGCCAAATCCAACAGGAAGAGGCCGACCGTAAGCACGGACAACGCGGTGAACAGGATGACGGGGCGTGAACGCATCTATTTCAGTTGTTTGTAGTATACGAAATCTTCTTCGACCAACTCGGGGTGGAATATCTTCACGAGGTCGCGCAGAAGAAGGTCGGGATTCACGATGGCCGATTCGTAGTAGTCGTTGCCTCCGGCGGCATTGGTGCGGGCGTTGTTGTTATAGACATAGCCGTTTCGGACGCAGCGGGTATCGGCGAACTTCGGGCAGGCGGCTTTCAGTTCGTCGAGTGTGTTCGCCATGCCGACGTTCAGCCACATATCGGCCTCCGAAGCGAGCAGGTATGCCTCCTCCAAGTCGATAGGCGTCGAAGAGTTGCCCGTGTTCTTCTTGTAGATGTAGTCGCC
This sequence comes from Phocaeicola sp. RTP21359st1_B8_RTP21360_211022, assembly GCF_040911965.1. Lineage (NCBI taxonomy): Bacteria > Pseudomonadati > Bacteroidota > Bacteroidia > Bacteroidales > Bacteroidaceae > Phocaeicola > Phocaeicola sp. RTP21359st1_B8_RTP21360_211022. The sequence goes on along the minus strand of NZ_JBDFXP010000006.1, from coordinate 73,676 downwards.
TCCGGCGTCGGTAATCAGCCGCACGGCATAGTTTTCCGTCGAGGGCATGAACCACGAATCGCCGTAGGGCGTATTGAGCATGACCGACGGGGCATCGAGAACGGCACCGGACACTTTCTGTTTCAGCGCATTGTATCGGATCGGAATATCCGCGAATACCTTTTCGCCCTTCGCGCGTTTCCCGACGACCTCCGAAAGCGCCACCAGCCATTCGGCTTTGCCCAGCGGAGATTCTTCGAGATAATCGCCGACATACATGAACGGGATGCCGAGCTCCTTGAGTTTGCTCTCCATCGCACTGGCCCCGTTCACGCCGAAAAGCAGCACAAGGTCAGGGTCGAGCGACAACAGAAGTTCATAATTGATATTTCCCTCGTAACCCACGTCGCCGATGCTGTCGCGGCGTGCCTGAATGTCGGGATTGGAGATATAGTCGAGTCCCGAAACGCCGACCACACGTGCCGTCTCGCCGATGGCGTCGAGCATGGCGATATGGGTCGAGGACATCGCCACGATGCGCTGCGCATCCCCTTCGAGGACCTGCCCGTCGAAACCCTCGGGAACGGGTTCCCCGTTACGGGAGATGAACAACCGGGTGGTGACGCTATCCGCGCCCTGCCACGGATTCATGACGGAAACCAGCACGCTCTGTCTGCCGTCTGCTCTTTCAATCTTGAATCCCGAGGCATATTCGGGAGCGTAAAGCTGTTTGTTGAAATCGGCAAGTTGGGAACTCTTGCCACGACAGCCTGCAAATGCCAGCGCAAGCAGCACCATCAGGCTCAAATTCTTTAATACTTTCATATCATTACCTTATTTACGTTTACATTATTTTCTGCTTTTCCCGAATTTCGGGGTGATGCCGATGAAGAACTCGAAGTTGATGCCGGGCATAGGACGCGACAGCACCGAGAGATAGTCCTCGTTGAACAGGTTATTGACGGCAAGTTTCAACTGTACATCCAGCGGTTTGAACGACAGCATTTTCTCCAGTGAGATATTGCTCATGAAATACCGGGGCAGGTGGCCTGTCAGCGTGTAATCGTTGCTCGACATGGTGAAACGTTCCGAGTAGTAAGCCCACTTGTAGAGGAACGCCCACGTCCGCCATGACAGCCGTCCTGTCAGCGAGGCGGAGTGCTCCGGCACGTAAGGCAGTTGTTTTCCCACCGACTGGTCGGCGGGCGACATCTTTTCGCCCTCGTTGATGGAGGGGGTCCACGAATAGGAACCGTTCAGGTCTATCAGCCAGTCCTTTGCCGGCTGCACGGCAAGGTTGGCCTTCACTTCGACACCGTAGGCATGGACTTTCTTCACGTTGCGCGGCGAGAAGAACCCCTTGGTCGTCGGCAGCCAGATGATCCAGTCGTCGATGTAGGAGTCGAACCAGCTTGCGCTGCCGCCCAGTTTATATACCCCCTTTTTGCCGACATCGAAACTCACTCCGGCGTCATAGCTGAAGCCGTGTTCGTTTTTAAGGTCGGGGTTGCCGCCCGGCAGAAAGTAGAGGTCGTTCAAAGTCGGAAAACGATAGTTGCGCGATACGGAGGCTTTCACCATCACGTTCCCTTTGCGCGAAATCAGTCCGTCGATGAAGAATGCCGGGATGAGCGGAGCCCATTTGTCGCCCGACATCTCCTCGCGCAAGACCAGCGACAAGCCCAACGGCTCGACAGGCTGCCATTTGGCCGATACAGAACCGGAGAGCTCGACACGCCCCTTGTCATATCCGACGACGGCTTTGTTGCCATCCTGAAGGATGATGTTCTTGTCTTCGCTGCGCACGAGATGCTGGTACACGGATACGTTCGAGGTGAAGAACCATTTCCTGCCGGGCGAGTATTCCGCTTCCGCCTGTCCGTAGAACGTGTTTATCTTGCTCCGCGAACGGGTCATGGAGGCCCAGTTGTCCGGCGCCACCTCACGACGGTAGTCGTAGGCCATCCACGTATGGATATAACCGCCTTTCACGCCGACTTTCCATTTCTCTTTGATATGGTCCCATGACAGGACACCACGAAACGTCTGCTCCCGCTGGCGGTTCTCGAAGGCGGTCTCATCGCCGTAATCGGTCGTGAGCATCGGCAGTTCCCGGTTGGAGTTGATATACCATGCGTTCAACCCGAAACGGTCGCCTTTCAGGGTGTTGTAATATACCTCCTGCAACAGGTGCAGGTCCTTGAACGAACCCGATCGGTTGCGTTCCTTGGGATGATACTGTCCGATGATGTTCTTCTCCTCGTCGTAGATATTTATCTTCTTGTCGTGGTTGGTGTACTTGTAATCGTTGGGCGACGACGAATAGACCGCGCGGGTCGAGACCTGCCATCGGTCGCTGCCGTAGGTGAAGCGGGCGAACTCGTCGAACGTGCGGAACGACCCGATGCCCTGCACGTATTGGGCATGGAAGCCCTCGCCGACCTGCGGCGTAGTACCGAGTTTGACAAGTCCGCCGAGTCCGCCGCCCGTTTCATTCACCGACGACGTGCCATGAAGCAGCGAGGCCTGATCTATGAAGTAGGACGGTATGGTGGAAAAGTCGGTCATACCCAGCATGGGATTGTTGATGCGCATGCCGTTCCACGTCACCTGCGTGTGGCTGGGCGACGTGCCGCGGAAAGCAACGGTGGAGAGCGTGGCGCGTCCGTAACTCTTGACGAACACGGACGAATTGAACGTCAGAATGTCGGCCATCGATAAGGCAATGTTCTCTTTCAGTGCGAGCGAGTCGAACTTCGTCTTCTGCACGCCGATTTCTTTCATCGGGCGTTTGCCCCACACCGTGACCTCGTCTATCTGGTGGATGCGTCGTGTGATTCCCTGCGCGGACAATACGGACGGACAGACGAGCAGTAGCGAGAAAAGTATGTATTTCGTATAAATCATTTGATTCCGTTTTTAGGGTGGGTATTCGCGGAAAAATGTACCGTGGAGGATGCCGGCACGGACGTTTGATGCGGGTCGAACCCATTCTCTTCAAGCAGTTGTCCGTATTCTTCCTCGAACGAGATCTCCTGATGGATTGTATGCTGCTCCTCGATGTGCCGTCTGAGCCGGTGAAGGTCGCTGAACGACACGCTGAACGAGTCGAATCCGGCAGCCCAACCGGAGAAGTCGGCATATTCCGGGGTTTTCTGGTATACCGTTCCCGTGGCGCCTTTCACCTTGTTCACGATCTTGCTGAAATCCCCGGAATTCGGAATCTCGACAAGTACATGCACGTGGTTGAGAAAGGCATTGGCGGCATGTACGCGGCAACCTTTCCCTGTAAAAATCCGTGTCATCCGCTCGAGCATCAATCCTTTTCCCGTTGTCGGAATCGTCATCTTGCGTCCTTTGGTAACGAAGATGAGATGGTATAGGTGTCGTATCCTGCCCATCACTTCCAACAAAATGCGCCGGGGATTATCCCGACATAGAATTCATCGATCAGTTCACCTTCGGACGAGTAGCGGTAGACAATGCCCTGCTGCTGGTAGTCGATGGCATCGGCCACGTAGACATCGCCACGCACGGGGTCGACGGTCAGGCCGTAATAAATCGTACCGCTGTATTCGAGGAACGGGCGCACGGGAACACGTTCCGCATCCACGTCCATCGACCATATGTCCTTGTTGATCCAGTAGAGCTTGTCGCCCGTACCGTTGAGCTGCACCTCCGAAGGCCAGTCGCCCATCTTGAACTTGAACTGCTTCTCTACGGTGAACGTCTCGGCATCGATGCGGTAGAGAGACGGGGCTTCGTAGCCGTAGGGCGAACCCTCGTACCCACCGTCGGTGATCGTCCACATCTTGTGGTTCTTGTCCATTACCAGCGAGGTGGGCTGGATGCCGACTTTCAGTTCTTCTACCACCTGATCCGTTTCGGTATCGATCTTGATGATGCGGTTTTGGTACGACCAGCAGTTGCAATAGACATATTTGCCATACTGCACCATCTGCTCCGTGGAGCCGCTTTCCATCGTCATGTCCGGCACCTGGATGTAACCGGTGATTTCATATTTCTTGGGGTTGATGATGAAGATGCGGTTGTCCCACAATTGGGTGACATAGGCTTTCTCGTCGCTGAGGAAATGGATATAGCGCGGCGAAGTCAGGTTCGTGATACGGCCCACCTCTTTGAACGTATTGAGGTCGATGGCGAAAATCACGTGGGAATTGTTCACCACGACCCAGCCCTTATTGTCGTGGATGCACATCGATTGCGCCACGTCGCCCAGCTTCATGCCGTTGGCACGGAAGAACACTTCATTCTGCACCTGTTGGGTTTCGGGGTCGTAGTACGACAACGTGGCATTGCCGTACTGGAAGTTGCCCTCGTTGGTGATGAACAACCCGGCTCCGGTAGCGTTGAAATCTTCCACCGCATCTCCGTAGTCCCACTCCATGCAGCCCGCCAGCAACAGCGGCAACCCGCATAGAAGAATGATATGTCGTATCAGATGTTTCATTGGCTTGTTATAAACGGGAAAGAGTACCGGTCTTTCGGCCAGTACCCTGTTCCCTTGTAAAATAATGGGTGTTACTGCTGGGTATAGCGACCGGCTTGCATATCCTCGTAGGTGGGGTTATAACCGCAATTGGTTACAAGCCAGTCTTCTTTCTTGATTTGCTCTTCTTCTACAAAAGATTTGAAGAACGTATAATCAACAAACCGTGTCAACCGGATAAATCGAACTCCTGAGAGTTTTGTTAAAGTTGGCATATTGAAAGTCGTAAGCGATGCTGCATTTGCAGCACAAAGTGTTCCATCAATGGCCTGCAATTTGGGGCATGAAATAGTTTTTACGGCACGAACAGTCATACCAACACCCCCGACATGTTCCAATGACGGAAATGTAAAATCTTTATTTGATGCCATAAAATCTAAAGAACCATATAAAATATTATTAATCACCCCTTCTTTGATATATTGAGGATTGCTTGAACAACCGACTGACTTTAAATTCGTAAAATCATAATCATAGTTAGAAACAGCGTTCAGATTACCGATAATACATAACTGACCTCCGACAATTTCCAATTTCGGGAACGAGATATTGTTTGCCATTGTAGTTTCGATGCTTAAATATCCATCTACACTTACCAAGTTAGGGGCTGAAACGCCTTTTTTTGAACCTCTTATAATTTCCATATTCCCGTAAACTCGTTCAAATTGGAATACAGGATCTGTTGTCATATTGCTAGAATACTTAAAATTCTTAATACTCTTAAAATTCAATTCTGGATCTATTCCAACACTTGAACCGGTAATACCGCTCGGAGCTAGAAACATGCTAACTTGCGACATATCCTCTTTTGTGATAATTTTTGAGAATATAGTCCCGTCTGTAATAGAAATTAAAGGTTCGTTATCCTCAAAAGGTACAAAATTTACTTTGCTCAAATCTAAAATTCGATCAGAACACTCCAATAAACGCAGCAAGGTCAGTCCTCCGAGTTGTTCTAATTTACTCCAATCCGGCAATTTTTTCAAGACTTGGAATTTAGATATTGTCAATGTGCCTTTAACAATCGACAAGTTAGACAGTCCATCTATTTCTTGTAATTTATTATTTCCCGTAGATGTAAAAGCATCGGACGCAATATAACTGGAAACGAGATTAAGGTCGCCGTTTACTACCGATAATTCCGGCAATGAAAGGGTCTCCAACGGAATCGGTATAGAAGCAAAATCCACACTTCCAACTTCTTGTAATTTCGGAAATTCCAAAGAAATCATTTTGCCTAAATTATTAACCCCTAAGCGACCGTTTACTTTTGTCAATTCAGGAATTCTCAAAGATGTGATTTCTCCTCCTGGTTCTCCGTCACTTGTCAGACACTGGAGATCAAAATCCTTTACGACAGTGGTTAATTTAGGGAATTCAAAACTTTGTAGAGATGAAGTCCTGAATATTATATTTCCATCAATCGTTTCAAGGTTGTCGAATTGCACATATGCTACTTGATTGTTGCAGACAACGATGTCGCCAGTAATATGCTGCAAAGATCTCATACTGACCATCTGCAATTTACTGTTGGTCGCAAAGGCAGTTTCAGTTCCTATTTGCAAACCTCCAATTGAAGTGATATTATCAAGTCCCGTAAGATCTTGTCCAACATAACTTTTCCGAATGATGATGTTTCCTTCGACTTCCTTCAATATTTTTAATGCGGCGATATCCGACAATTCTTCTGCATCCTCAGCATCCGACCCGATAATCAAATCACCTTTGATAACCGTTACGTCCGTATCAATGAAAGCCGTAACATCCGCTGTTGTCTTCAATTCCACATCCCCTTCATAGCGAATCTCGTCTTTAATGACTTTATATGTATAATCATTCGCTTCTCCATTGTAAGAGGTTACACGAAACGTTCGTTCCGTATCCCAGTCAGTAATGCTTGCCGGATCGGGAATAATTGTTGCCGAGGATGTGTATTTGAATTCGACTTGAGCATTATTTAACGAAACAGTATATGGAACTGTTATGGTAATTATATTGTCAATTATTTCCGCTGTATAGGATTGACTTGCCACAGTCATCACGACTGATGTGATAAAATTGTCATCGGCATCAGCAGGACTTTCTGGAGTCTGATTATCTTCTGAACATGATAAAAAAAGAAATGGGGCAATGAATAGTAAAAGCCAAAACTGTCTCATATTATTGATTATTAGTTATTGATAAGTCTTCAAATGAAAATACTTCTGTGGATATCTCTCCAAGCCAACCACTTTTCGATAATACTCCACACTGAACTTTGATAAAGTCTATATATTGCAATTTTACTGGAGTCCCGTCATGATATATTGCATTGGCTATTTTGAATCCGTTGCGCTGACCGCTACCATCAATGACATTTCCTCCTACCAGATTATCTGAACCCATATTATCCACATACCCCCACTCATAAGCGTTATTCGCCCAATATCCTGTAACGGGATCTTGATTGTTGCGAGGAGTCAGACGCGTCCCATATAATGTATAGCTATCTTCTTTAATCCAATTGGGATAATAATATTCTTGGCCATGGTATGCATTCATATCGACAGAACCTGAATTACCTTCACTATCTACCCACGGAGTATGTGCTCTGGGTGCAGGTCTATAGTAAGTTACTTCGTAGTCTTGTATTGTACCATCGATGCCGGTTTCAGATCCTTTTAATTCATACCATTCATCGTCTGGCTGGCCATTGCCATTTATATCTTGCATTACCCAAACAATGCCCGGCTCATTTGAGCCACCGCTCGAACTGTTAAAAGCATTTCCTTGTATTGCAAAATCGTATTCTCGGCCACTCGGAGCAATACTATGGTCAAAACCGATGATGATATAACCACCGAAAGATCCCAGTGAAACATGCGCTTTTTTGTTCAATCGTTTCGTTGCATACTCTATGGCTTGTTGGGGCGTCGTTTCATTTCCTATAAATCCGGTATTTTGGGATAACTCATTAATAAACTGTCCGGGAGCAGGAATGAATTCATAAACCTTATCCCAAATACCTGAACTTGTCGCTGTCGCTTGCCGATAGCGTTCTTGTTCCGTTTTTTCTTCACAAATAACCTTAACTGTCGTTGTAATTGAAGTATTACTACGTGTTATGTTACGTGAAAGTGGCTGTGTGTTGGGCATTTTTTCTGTAACAGTAACAGCAACGAAATATTCTCCAGGAGTCGTCGGCGTGAATTTAAAAACCCTGTCGGTAGCGGCTTCCATAATTTTTCCATTGACCTGCCATTGATACTGTGGATAATCGAAATATTCCAGCAAAGGCCGCAAATATACAGGACGCCCTGCAAAAGTATAACGATCCGTAGAAGTTTGTGTATAGGATGGTGTCGGAAACCGTACGGAATAAGGCATTGTTTCCACAACTTCTACGTCGAAATCACGGATTGTTTCTCCGTCTATATTGGATGCCCGGATTGTTATCGAATATGTACCGAGTTCTTTTTCGTGAAACGTATATGCTTTTTCTGTTCCGACGATTTCTCCATCGCGTACCCATTCAATTCTAAAATTTTCAAGATCGTCATGTTGAATATCTGGAGATAAAATATAATCCGTGTTTTGAGGCACTTTTAATCCTTTAGAGGGGATTATGATTGAAATTGTAGGTGGAGTTAACTCCAATACTTCTACTTTTAACTCTTCTTCCGCATAACCCTCTGGTGTATCAACTCGCAATTTGATATATAGATGTTGTTCCTGATTCCATGTATACTTCAATATTGATTCAGATGAAAGAAGTTTTCCATCTACTGTCCATGCATAAAGTGCATTATTCGCATATTTATATGTCGGGGCAATTGTCAGTTCACGCCCAACTTTGATAGTGTAAATGCCAGTCTCACTATCGAGTTCAATTATAGGAGCTTGTTTTATTTCTTCAGTAATTACATCGTTCTTATTACAGCTTGTAATAAAAAACAAAAGTACAAGAATACTAAATATGAAAGCCTTCATAATAAAAAGGGCATAGAACTGAAATCAGTTCTATGCCAAACTATATTAAATTGTTATTCTATTGTAACGTCGTCTATACAAAGATACGCCGGAGTATTGAGTCCATATATAGGATCGACATCAGATCCTTCAAAATTGAATTTTACACTTTGCACATCCGCTACATTAATATCCCAATATGTCCATGTAGTTACGGGGGACACTGTTGGTTTATCATATCGGTAGTCGGCCAACAATTTCGATACAGTGGTGATCAAATTTCCATCTACGTCATAACATTCGATGTTGACTTGGAAATATCCTATATTGTTGCCGTCAGAATCTTTCAGATTACTCAACGGTGTTGCAACACCCGATGTTCCGAACTGATTACCATTTATAATCACACCATAGGTATATGCTGTGTTACAATACCATAAACCCTTGAATTTGCGAGGGGAGTCAAAATAGAATTCAGGTTTGGCCATCCACTCCGTATTTCCGAAATCAGAGTAGCCGTATACAACAGCAAAATTGGAACCGCTGTGACCTGCCCCTGTATTGGCCCCATCTGTGGATGCTGTATTATAGACACTACATTGATTCTCCCAAGTATACCACCAATTAGTTCCAGAAGTCTTGCCGGCAGCAGAATCAGAACGATAATTGTATTTCGACAACGCAATGGCACCACTGGAAAATTCAGTATACGCTCCATAAGAATTGGTTACAGTATTCATGTCGGAGACAAACACAAAATCGGGATCGTATATTTCCCTGATTTGGTTCTCTGCAGTATATCCATAAAGCGTGTAGTAGTTCTCTGCTTTAGGCGAAACCGCCATGAATGTTTCATCGAAGTCATCGAATGTAATGGTTGTAGTGCCATCATCATTAAAGTTGGCTCGGGTTTCGGGAGTTACTGAATCAGTTTGAGGATTCATCAAAAAGTCATCGTCTGAATTACAGCCGGTGAACAGGGCGGTTGCCGTCAACAGGAAAGCTCCCGCCAGAAAGCGTAAATTTCTTTTCATAGCTTACTTGTTTTTTAATAAAACATATTTTTAACAAACACAAAAAATCCCGTTCGCGCAGGTTTACACGAACGGGATTATGTTTGTCTTCAAATATGAGAATGACTCCTACGGCATTCCGTATCTGATCGCAACCCGATTTTCTCCCGCGGGTGTAAATCCTTTTCCGGTCATGGCAGGTCTTCTGACTCGTCCCAGTCGTCGCGCCTTCCCAGCATTACACCAGTGGCAGGTTGCGGCAACCTTGAGGGGACTTACAGCAGCGGGTACTGTCCCGGATTCTCACCGGATTCCCTTTTCATCCGTGGCGGCGAACCGCCCGGAACCATTTCCAATTACAAAAATACAAATATTTTTTATAATAATATCATTTACACGAAAAAAAATCCGCAACCTGCCGGAATCATTCCGCACTATACTTTCAGAAAAAGGTTTCATGGCAAAGATTCTCATCGCCCGGGGACAGGCGACCATCTATGTCCAGAAGGACGGGTATACCATAACCCAGTCTTTGGGTGAATACGTGTTCCCCGCGGATGACACGGGGAAGATTCTCTCGTCCGTCACTCTCACCTCGACCGTACGGGTGATGTGCGGGGACGAGGAACTCACGGCCTTTACCATCGGTGCGGTGGGTAAGCCGGCGGGATTCTCATCCGTTACCGTCAATAACGGCACGAAGACCTTAACCTACGTTATCACCGCCGGTACGACGACCCTCGCCGACCACGGAACAATAGATATTCCCGTGACAATTTCCGGTATTGTCTATCATCTGTCGTTCGTCTGGTCGAAAGCCAAGGCGGGTATCCCGGGCAAGGACGGGGTCGATGCCGACATGCTCGACTGGGTCAAGGAGTGGAATACGGGTAAGACGCTCATCAACGGCAACACGGTCATCACCCCCAAACTCTTTGCGGGCACGAAAAACAGCGACGGCACCGTCTCCGGGATAGCCATAGGCTCGTTTACACTCAATACGAAGACCTCCTCGGGAACGATCGCCGCAGAGGCGGTAAACGGCATCTATGGATTTAGGGATGGCTACAAAACCTTCTATGTAGATAACGGCGGTAACGCCCAGTTGGGTTATGGCGACCAGTATGTCAGGTATAACGCCACGACAGGCAAGGTCGAGTTCGGCAGCGGAGTGAGTCTGAACTGGGTCGGTGCGACCTACATCGACAAGGACGGCGTCTTTACCGGAACACTCTCGGCCGATACGATTAAGACGATTTCCATCAGTGCTTCCCAGATCACATCGGGGATTATCGCTGCGGCACGCATCGACACGGCGGCGTTGAAAGCCTCCTTGATTACCGCCGGAAACATCGAAGCTCTGACCTTGAACGTTACAAAAGGGAAAATCGGCGGCTGGACGGTGGATGCCGACTCCCTTTACCGGGGTACGAAGAACAACACTGTGGGGAGCTGCACCTCTGCCGCAGGTAGCATTACGCTCGGCTCGAACGGTATCCGGGGCTATAAATGGCGGCTGGATGCCTCGGGAGCCGGAGCGGTCGCGGGCGGCAACATCGCGTGGGACGCTTCGGGCAACGTCACGTTCGCCTCGACGGTCAGTGCCTTGTGGACGGCACCTATCGGCTCCCTCACCACGGCTTTGGGCGGCAGCGGCTATCCCAAGCTGACGAAGATCACGGCCGACGGAATCTATACCGGCAGTATCACCGCCTCGCAGATTACCGCAGGAACCATCTCCGCCGACCGCATAGCGGCAGGCAGTATAGCGGCCTCGAAGCTCGATGCCGCCAGCATCAGGTCCTCCATCATCAACACGGACTATATCAACGGCCTGAGCTGTACCTTCACCAAAGGAAAAATCGGCGGCTGGATGATCGGGGCTTCGGCCCTCACTGCCACGCATATCTCGATAGACAGCGGCAACAGACGCATCGCGGTGTACGGGGCCAATTCGGGTGTCGCTAGCGGGCAGCGGGTGCAGCTCTACTACAACAGCGACACGGACTTCGGGCTCTATACCACGGACAGTGCAGGGTACTGCGTGGCACAGCTGGGTTCGAGCAACAGCATAGCCGGCTGGACGATCGACACGACTTCCATTCGCAAGGGCAACGTGTCGCTGGGCAGCGACGGCTCGATCATCAACTCCACGAAATGGAAACTGAACAACGACGGTTCGGGGCAGATCGCCTCGGGCAACATTGCATGGGACACTGCCGGGAACGTTACGTTCGGGGCTTCCGTATCGCTGCAATGGAAGAACGACATCGAAGCGGCCAAGGTTACGAACTTCGGCTATCGATATTACAAGAAACTCATCATCAACGGCGACGAAGCGACCTATTATCCAGTCGTTTTCAAAGGTGGCGACCAGAACATCAAACGTACCATTCTCGTCCGTCGGGGATATGCCGAGCAGGCTCCGGTCTCGTGGAACACATCCACGCACAAAGGAGGTCTGATCGTACTTATCAAAACCAACTTCGGCGGTTGGGGTGGCATTGCCTATTCATGGGATATCTATGACCTTTCCGAGACCTACTGCCGGATGTTCGCCGGGGCGCAGCTGTGCGGCAACTACTGCATGTTCGCCGTCTTCCTGCGTGGCGGCGGCGATACGGGTGCCGTGTACCACCTCTACTCCGACCAGCCGATAGAGAGCAGCAGTTATAGTCCTTCGCCGATTCCGGCAGCTCCGCAAATCGCTTACGGCAACGACCTTATCTTCCAGAGCGGTTCCACACAAGCCTATGCCCCCGCGCCGCGCACCCTCACGGCTGCCGTCGAGGAGGAGATCCGCCGCCATCGGTTCATTGCTCTGGCGCAAAGCACGGACAGCACGCTTGCGGCGCACCCGCTGACCTATATCGGCTCGACAGGGATTTACACGGGCACCCTTACCGCGGCGCAGGTCAACGCCGTGGCGATCGATGCCGGCAGTATCAAGACGGGAACACTTTCGGCAGACCGTATCGCCGCGGGCAGCATCAGCGCCTCGAAACTCGATGCCGTGGGTATCAAGTCGTCCATTATCAATACCGATTACATCAACGGTCTCAGCTGCACGTTCACGAAGGGCAAGATCGGCGGTTTCTCCATCGGCAGTGACAACATGACCATAGGGAACGTCGGAGCTGTGGGTGCCATCCCGTTGCAAATCCGTTCCGCCTCCACGGGCAGCGGTTACTGGTACACGGGAGCCTACAAGCCGCTGGGTATATGCCTTACGTGGTATCAGAGCAGCAATGCAGGGCATATCGTCCTCGGGCAGGTGGCGGCATCCGGCAACAGTGTCAAGACCGGATTCATAGGTCTTCAGATGATGTCATGGGACAATCTGGAATACTTCTGCCTCTCGGTGAACTATACCAAAAGCGGCAGCAAGGAGGTATACAACCGTATCGCGGGGTGGGCCTTCGACCACAACCATATCTGGAAAAACAACATCTCGCTGGGCAGCGACGGATCTATCGCCAACTCCACGAAATGGAGTCTGAACAACGACGGGTCTGGGCACATAGCCTCGGGTAATATCTCATGGAATGCCGCCGGCACGGTTACCTTTGCCGCATCCGTATCCGCCCAGTGGACTACGGGCATCACGACGGCGCAGGAACTCGCTTCGGCCATGGCGTTCGGGAAGATGCTCTACCGCGACCCGACTTTCTGGAACGGAAACAACGGTGTCGTGGTTTACAACAACTCCCAGAACGGTATGGTGACCGTTACCCGGCAGCAGGATGCCACGGCACCCAATGACAGCAAGTATGTCCTGAAAATCCAGACCAGCGGCAGTGCCAGCCCTCGCAACGGAGGCTTCTATTTCGGGGCGAAATGCGGTTACCGCAAGGTGCTCGTCGCCCGCATTATCGCCAAGATCCCCGCCGGCAGAAATCTCTGTTGGGCGACGAACAGCGTCGGCACGGGAGGTTCGCACCGGTGGCTTACGTCGAACGCCGGCACGGGCGACTGGAAAGAATACGTCTACAAGGTCGTGTGCGGCACCGCCGATTTTTCCAGCACCCATTTCTTCTACGTGGACGGCACGCAGGGGACTTCCGATACGCCTGTCATCTGGTATGTGGCCTATGCCACGGTCTTCGACCTTACCTCCACGGAGAAATACACGACCACCATCGATGCCAACGGCATTTACACGGGAACCGTACGCGCCAACCAGATTATCGTGGATTCCGCCCTGACTGTCGGAGGGAGCAGCTATAACGGCAGCATCTCCGTCAAGGATGCGAACAATAGCGTAAAGGTCACGCTGGACAGGAACGGTATCACGGCCGTGAGCGGCAAGATCGGCGGCTGGATTCTCGGAACAAGCGCCCTGACCGCTTCGGCTCCGGCCTCGGGGCACCGCATCGTTATGGGGGCTTCAGGATATATTTACCACGACAACCCTTCCACCGGAGTAAACTATTGGGCGCTGAACACGGACGGTTCCGCCACGTTCGGGTGCGGGAAAATCTCCTTTGCCAATGACGGATCGGGTTATCTGGCCAACCAGAATATCAAATGGGACGCCTCGGGAAATGTCACGATGACGGGCACCATCAACGCCAATGCCGGCACCATCGGGGGATTCGTCATCGGTCAGGGGCGCATCGGCTCGACGGCGACAGGAACCGGCTCAGGCGGCGGCCTTGCCATCTACGACGACCTGTTCCGCGTGGGGGACACCATTTCGTATGTCCTGTTCGGCAGCAACACCATACCGGCATCCGCCGGCGGATCATGTGCCACCGGACGTATTGTGAACAACAAGGTGAACAGCATCTTTAATAACAACTACGGGCTTTATATCGATGTCAAAAACGGTAACCGTAACTACGGAATATGGTCCAATGCCTCTGTTATAGCCCCTGCCTGCATCGGCAACAAGATCAAGAATGTCTATTTCACAGGCAGCGGTTACACGATCGATTTCTCGCAGTTCAACATCTTTTTCGTTTATGCCAACCAGAAGTACAGCGTGACCCTGCCGTCGGCATCGTCCGTGGCCACCATGTTCGGTTACTCGACTCTGCCGTCGGACTTCGCCTGCATATTTACCCTAATTTACAACTACAACTGGGGGAATAGCCTTGTATTCACCAATATCCGTAACCACAACGGGGATCTTGCCAGTTACACGTTAGCCAAGGGAGACTCCATTACGGTATTGTGCGCCAATTACCCCTCGTTCCATTACCAGATATTAAATCACTCTTATTAAAAACTTTTCTGCTGGGAATATCCCTACACTTAATAAAAACAGAAGCGAATTATGAACATCACCAACGTAACGGTAACCAAGGTTGCCGAAGAGAGCACGGAGAATGCCGACTACCAGTTGGAATATTCCATCGTCAATGACGCGCTGACCCGCGTCCACGCCTCCATCCGCAAGAAGGATACGGATGGCTCGGGGAACGCTCCGCAGATAGGTATCATCTACATGGAACAAGGCGTTATTTCATGCAACATTCCTATGGGAGAGCCGCTTGCACCCCTGTTTCATGATTTCGATACCATGATCGACGAAATAAAAAAGAGTAACGTACAAAATGCATAAATAATATGGAACTGTCAGTCAAAGACCGCCTTTACCTGCCGTCCTTTTTGCCGGCACGGGGCAACTTCAAGGACTTCAACCTCAAAAAAGAGATTCTGCGCAAGATCGCCATTCCGGACGAGGAGCGCAAAGCCATCGGTCTTCACGAGAATGCCGAGGACAAGCGCATCGAATGGGATGTGGAGAAGGAGAAACCGCTTGCCGTGGAGTTCTCGGGGGACGAGATGGAGTATCTCCGGAAAGCCTGCGAACGCATCTCGGACGAGGAGCTTCCGGACGATATGTGGGCTACCGTGTCGCGCATCTACGATTTCATTCAGGAGAAGTAAACCATCCTTTCTTTCTGCCGCTACTCTTTTGAAAAGAGTGCCCGGTCGTACTCTGATGTATGGTCGGGCTTTTTGTTGAAGTATCGTTCATGGCAAGACAGGACATAACAATGGACGCCGAATACGGTGAGGTGGAGACTTCCGGCAATATCGCCGGCAAGAGTTTCTACGACTTCCGCCTGCTCGATGCCGTCGCGGGTGCGGACAACGACACCTTCCGCTACGGAGAGATTACCGTCCCCGTCGGCTTCGTGTACACGTATAACGACGGCAAAGGGTTCCATGTCAGGATTCCCTATACGCCCGACATGCGCCGCCTGACGGTCCGTCTGGTTATGGAAAGCGGTTCGGGCGGCACGGAGTACCTGAGAAATCCTGCGACGGGCAAACATTGGTTTCCCGTCGTGGCGGAGACGGAAGCCGGCACGGCCGATATCGCCCTGGCCGCATTTTTCTCCCTCAATGAGAAGGGAGTCTACAACCTGCTGTCACGGGACGGTTACCTTGCCGTGTACAGCGGCTCAGAGACCGACTTCGAAATAGGAGCCGCCAAAGCCCAGAACGAGACGTTTCTGCTGAAAGCTTCAGCCGGAAATCTCTACCAACATTCTACGACAGGTGTCGGCCTCGTCGACTACCTGCATTCGAGTCTGGAAAACAACGGTCTTGCCGCCAAACTGCAGTCGGAATTCCTGTCGGACAAGGTCGTCATCAAGAATGCCTATATGGATTCTGCCACGGGAGAGCTGCTTTTAGAAACCGAGGAAAAGGAGGAGAACGATGGGTAAGTACAGGGTCGTAGCCGGACAGAATATCTACGATGTGGCCCTGTACCTGTACGGCAGCATCGAGGGAGTCGTGGATTTGCTCATCAACAACCCCGATCTCTCCTTCGCCACGACATTGACTGCCGGCCGGGAACTTGTCTACACGGACGATTTCGTTATCCGCGCCGATGTAGTCGCCTATAACGGGTTGCACGGCATCGTCCCCGCTAACGGTGAACGGCATGTCTATCCCAAAACGTTCACCTTGCCGCTTGCTGTCGTCCTCACGCTCGCTGCCGGGATCATCACCGTGCAGTGTGCCGTTTCCGGTGCGGGACAGCTGGAAATCGACTGGGGCGACAACAGCGACACCGAGACCGTCCTCCTCGCGGACACGCCGCAGCTGCTCACCCATACCTTCGACAACAAAGTCAGGGACAGGCGTCGTATCCGTTGGTTTACCGATGCCTGCTTCCGGAGTATCGACTGGAGCGGGCTCAAACCGCGGTCGTTGGTACTGGTGCAGACACTGCCGGTGGAGGAGCTGACGCTCACGCACGCCACACTCTCCTTGGAGAGCCTGCGGCTGCTTTCCGGAACCTACAGCCTGAACCTGTCGAATTGCGCGTTGGCCGATCTTGCACCGCTTGCCGAATGCCGGGAACTGATGACACTCGACCTCTCCGCCGCCCGACTGAAACCGACAGTCATAGATCATTACCTGACAACCCTTGTGGAACATTACGGCGACCGACGGAATTGCACGGTCATTTTACCTACAGCCCCGACGGGAACCTATCGGGAGCCGGACCGGGATACCGAAACGGGGCGCTACCGTATCGCCTCGGGCATGGAAGCCGTATGGGTCATCCTGCACGAGGAGGCCTGGAATGAGGGTGGCGCGTGGAAATTCATTATCGACGATATAACCTATACAGTGGAATGAGCCGGACGATTAAGGAGATATACAATGAAGCCGTGCAGGAACGCAACCGGCGGCTGGAACTGACGGAGTTCGCCAGCGACTCGAAGCTGTCTGTCATGAACGGTATCCTATGGACCGTAGCCGCTGTCATCTACAGTTTCGAGACGCTGCTTGATGTCTTCGCGGTGGATATCTCGGAAGCCATCAACAACCGGATCAACGGCACGCCGGACTACTACGCCAATGCGCTGCTGCAATACCAGCAGGGCGACGAGCTGACCGTCCGCGAGGACGGACTGGCTTTCGGGTATGCCCAGGTCGATGAGACCAAACGCATCATTACGCAGGTCTCCTATGTGGAGAGCACGGACGACAGCAACCTCGACAGCAAGCTGGTACTGAAAATCGCTACCGGCACGAAAGGACATCTGGAAGCTATTCCCGCCGAGGAGCTGGTGCCCATCAATGCCTATATCGGCAAGCTGAAATTCGCCGGCACACGCATCGAGGTCATCTCGACCAAAGGCGACGTGCTGGTGCCGCGTCTTACGGTCTTCTACGATGGTGCCGTTCCCGAGGCGGAGATGTACGACAGCATCGAGACCCGTATCCGGGACTACATTATGGGCATCGACTTCGACGCTGCGGTCTATGTCTCCCGCCTGACGGATGCCATACGCCGTGCCGAACACGTTACAGACGTCTATATCGACGAGACGGCAATCCCCGAGCAGGGCGTGTTTATTGCTTGCCACGATACGGACGGGCAAATCCAGCCCCTGCAACGTGTCGGCCGCATGACATACACCGCCTCGGGCTACCTGAAAGAGTCCTCGCGCAAGGACGAGGAGTCGGAACTGCCGACCTTCCGGGAAGCCATCACGCTCAAAGTCGAAAACCATGAGATATAAGCTGCCCATAGACCGTTCGGTGAACCGGCTCGTGCCGCACTACCTGTCGGGACGGCGGTTCATCCTCTTCGTGCAGAGCTGCCTCTATCCCTTGCAAAGCCTGAACGAACGGTTCCGTACGTTTGCACGGGAACGGCATATCGAGGCGCGCATGACCTCGCAGGTCATCTACTTCGAGTGGTATTTGAACTACAAATTCGGAAAGTACCTCAAAGACGACAGAGACCGTATCTTCATCCGGGAGAGCGAAAGCATCGGCGTGGATCTTTACCACGAGTATGCCCAGTACCAGCGGCCCTGTACCGTATGGTATAACGGTGAGGAGATCACGGCCACGGACGAGGCGGAACTTCCGCGTCCGTTTTACCGGCTCGCCGAAGAGAAACCAATCAACAAGGTCAGTTTCATGGTCTGCGTGCCGCCGGTCGCGATACCCGCGAGGGAGTTCGTCTACATGCTGTCGTACGTGGTGAACCGTTATAAGATTGCAGGCAAGACCTATCTGATAAAAATCGATAGTGAAGAATATGAACCCAATCACAATGCATAGAATAAGATGAAAGAATATGTAGCCGAAACCGGCGGACGTTATACCTATTCGGACGACATCCTGAACTTGCAGGAGCTTACCCTGAGCCTGAGTGCCATCTTCGACGGCTGCTCGGACTTCATCATCTCCGGATGCGAGATCGAGGGTCCCCGCGTCTCCCCGGGTTATGTCTGGCTCGGCGGAAAGGTACGCCGTTTCGACGGCTGCGCCGATGCTGTCTATCCCTATTATATATACGAAATCAACCGGCATGAATCGGTGGTCTACGCCAATGAGGTCAACAAGCGCGGGCGTACCTGTTATCTCTGTGCCGGAGCCAAGGCTGTCCCGGATACGGTCGATCCGGTTACTGACAAACTGCCGGCGGCCATCGAGGTGACGGAGAGCTATGCACCCCGGTTCATCGACAAGTTCTTCGGCCGCTATGCTGTCCTGCTCGATACACCTTTTGCCCGGCAGACCGTCAAGAAGGATCTGGTGCTGGCCGGAACGTTCACCGGGCAGAAAGAAATCAGCTCCAAGACCGCCGTCTCCGTCAGCGGCGGGAACGGCTACATGCTCAAAGGCATCGTCAAGGCGGACGGCCATGCCGCCATCGGTGCCTACCTGCACGGTCTGCTTGTCAACGAGATTGTCATCCGGACGGACGGCACGTTCAGTTTCATGAAACAAGGCAAGGAACTGGCCAGGGTTACGGAAGACGGCATATCCTGCGGTACTTCGCTGAATGAAAACGCCCGGATCGGGGCTGTCCGCATCAAGGGATACGACATCTATAACACCTCGGATGTGACGGATGAGGGTTGTATCCGTATCAATTACCACGGCACGGAGGGCGGCGGAACAAAATACCGTGACTTTGCCGTGCATGACGGAAAAGCCTGCACCACACCTGTTTTGAAAGTCATCGGGCGTACCGCCACCCTGCAGGTCGGCGGACTGCTCTCCCTGCAAAGCACCGGACGGGGTATCGATATTCAGAATACCGCCTATACGAAAGACAATGCCAGGCTGACAAACCTGATTACCTGGCGCGACAGTGCCGCCGCGCTGCTCGCCACCGTCGGCTTCGACACCGCTGACAGTTTCCGTTTTGCGCTGAGGAACGCTCTGGGCGACATCGTGCTTGCCCCTTTGGGAGCGGTGGATGTGCTCGGTACGCTTAAAATCAACGGAAAATCCGTGTCCGACACCTATGTGACCGTCAGGGCCTTTACGGAGGCGATGGGAAAGAAAGTGGATGTGGTAGAAGGCAAACAGCTCTCTACCGAAGACTTCACGACCGAATACAGGAAGAAACTGGCGGCTATCACTACCGGAGAACTGACGGAGGGCGACGAAGGTTATGTCACATCGGGAACCGTCGCGGCGGCTTTGAAAATGAAACTCTCCGCCGACGGGAACCTTTCCGATGTCATGGACAAGGCTGCCGCCCGGAAGAATATCGATGTCTATTCCAAAGCGGAAGCCGGGGAGGTATTTCTGGAAATCTCCGAAGGATTGAAGGAGCTGGTGCGCCTGACGGCGGACGAGATCAGCGGGCTGACGGCAGAGGAAGCCGCCGAACTGAAAGCAAAGCGGCAGGCGGCCGTCAGGGATACCCTCGATGCCGAAAAGAAAGGTACCGGGGAGCTGAAACTGGCCAAGACCTCGAACCTGTCCGACCTTCCGGACAAGGGCAAGGCACGCAAGAACCTCGAAGTCTATTCCACGGCCGAGATAGACCGGATGATGGACGGCAAGCTCGGGACTGACTCCGCTTACGAGGGCATTGTCTTCACACCCGAACTCAGGGACAAACTGCTGGAAATCAAGACCGGTTCGTTCGCCTACATAGATGAAGGCGGCATTTCGCACGCACAGGTCGAGGGATACGTGATGACCTCGCAGGTTGTCAGGGAACTCAAGAAAAAGGCGGAACGGCTGATGGGCGGCTACAACGCTTCCGAAAAGGATACCATCGCCACCAACCTGAACCTGTATACCAAGGCCGGGGCGGACGCCCGCTTCGCCGCGCTTGAAAACCTGTTCCAGGATTACATCGACTTTTTGACCGGGCAAGGAAAATCCCCCATGGAAGCCCGGCAGCTCCTGCGGAACAAGTTGGACGTGCTGTCCAAAGACGAAATCGTCAAGGACTACCTGCGCAAGGACGGCAAACTTTCCGACCTGTCCTTGCCGACAGCGGAGGCGAAACGGCAGGCCTGCCGCGCTATCGGAGCCGCCTATGCGGAAGAATACCAGCCCCTGCTGGCGGATACGGGATGGATGCACATGGAGAACAGCGGCTCGGGAACAGATACCCAGGGGCTGTTTATCCGCCAGATCGGGAATATCGTGTCCATACAGGGGTATATCAATACCGCACGCAGGGACGGCAGCAACTGGGGCGGCATCGTTGCCGTCATCCCGAACAAGATACAGCCCCCGAGATACAGCGTGCGCTGCAGCGCCGCTGACTGGAACGATGACCACAAGTACAACCGGGGCTCCTCGTTCACCATCTACGGCGGTTCGCGCAGGATACAGCTTTACGAGCGCGGTATGTACAATGTCAATGTAGAACTCAACTTCACCTATTTTGTATAGTCATGAAACATAAACTCAATGTAAACGGCGATATTGAAAGCCGCCGGAGGATTGCGGAGCGCAGGAACGTTCCCGTCCGTGAAACCGTACAGCAAACCATTCAACCGCAACATCATGAAACAGAAGAAAATCAGGCGGCAGCCGCAGAAGAAACCGTCTCCCCGGCAGCAGAAGCCCCGAAAGCGAGAAGACGGAAGACCGCAGGGGACGCTTAAGCGCTTTCCTTTCGACGAGACACGGATAGGCTTCATGCTCCGGTATGAGATGCCGGTAGTCTATCATCTGCTCCGCAGGTTATGCGCCACGCAGCAGCCCTTCGAGCCGGACTGGCAGGTCATACGGTCGGTGGCGGAGGCATCGAAAGACCCTTCCTGCGGCAAGGCGAAGTTCCGCCGCTACCTGGACGAGTACCGCCGGGACGGGGTCTATTGCCGGCGCGGGAAACGGCTCACGCCGGAGCGCAAAGCCTACTATGAAGGCATATGCCGCCGCAAGAGAGAAGAGTATATCCGCCGGAACCGCAGGAGGCTGCTTGCCGAAGCGCGGAACGCGCCGGGCGGCGACAGACTGCTCGGGGAGATTAAAAGCATTCTTAAAATGAAACGGTAATGCGCTGAAGGACAATGCCGGTGAGAAACATTCATGTACATGTATGGCTGTTCCGGGTAATTTGCCTAATTTTGTATTCCACGGTCGCTGCAAGACCTTTCCATATTGTCAAATGAGTATCCTCTTTCGGGATACGGTCAGCGAGACATCCTCTCCCAATTTTATCAGTTGAACGCGGACGGTGCAACCGAACCCGTCCGTCCTGTTACCAGTTTCTTTGCGATGCGGGTATACCGTGTCGCATTCTTCGGGCATTTTTAAATCCATAAAACAAAGCGTTTATGCAAGAAGAAGAAAAGAACAACGGCATGGAAGGCATGTCTGTCGAGGAAATGTTCCTCGGCGTTCAGGAATCTTATCAGGAGGCACAGTTGCGTGCCCAGGAGGAGAACAGGGCGTTCGCCCGTACGGAGTTCTTCCGCATGGACAAGTTCGGGACTTACCGTCTCCGTATCCTGCCCATCGCTCCCAATCCGGACGGCTCGCCGACACGTCCGGGCTATGAGTATCCCGTCCACCAGCTGCTTCTGGAGCTGGAGAAACCCGCTACGGGGAACAAGCCCCAGAAGATGTATGTCACTGTCACCCGCGCTACCGATGCCGGATATAGCGTTGATCCCATCGAGACTTACCGCCGCATGGCCGTCGAAGCCGCAAAAGAGGACGGGGACGACAAACTGGCGGAAAAGATTGCCGGGGGCTCGTTCGGAGGCGGTCTGAAATACAGTTACGGCCACTGTCTCTATGTATTCGACCTGGGTGAACGAGCCAAAGGCGTGCAGATGATGACCCTTTCCCATGCCCAGTTCAAGGATCTGGATGAGAGGAAGTTCAAGCTGTGGAGCAAGAAACTGGCCAAGAATCCGTCTTACCCGTGCCCGATTTCCTCGGTGTATGACGCCTATCCGGTGGAGATTGAAAAGCGCAAGAACGGAGCCAAGACCGAGTATGTCATTTCCATTGACAACGAATCGGAACCGGTACCGTTGACCAAGGAGGAGCTGACCGCCCTGATGGGTGCGCCGCGTATCCCGGAAATCATCTACCGCTACACCCGTTATCATCTGGGAGCCACCGTCGAGTTCCTCAAACAGTGCGACGGTATCTACGGCATGTCGCTCATGGAGACGGATGAAATGAAGACGGTCATCGACACGCTGGACGGTGAACTGCCCAAGGAGGATATATCCGCGTTCTCGTTCGACCGCCGTACGAAAGATAACAGAGAAAACGGGCGTGAAGGTGGAGGCATCTCGCTGGACGACCTTTTCGAACGTTATGACGAGCTTCAGCGGCAGGAACTCGGTGAGAAGACCGAGGAAGGCCAGGAGCTGCGTGCGATGATCCGCGGCTACATCGAGCAGGAAGGGCTCTCCGTGCGTGTTACACGCTCCACGAGCAACCGGGAACTACTCGACCTGATCGAAAGCGAGATGGAGGGTCCGAAGCCCAGTGACGAACCGGAGGATGTCCCCGGGGAGGAAGAAGAGCAGCCGGAGGAAACGGAAGAGCGTGCCGGGCGTCCCCGCCACCGCAGATAAGCCTTTCACAAGTTCTTGAATTCTAATCCGACGGGAGGCATCCGGGCCTCCCGTCCTAATCACAATCACTTAGTATGAAAGAGAACAAACCCTGCCTTTTGTTATTGAATGACATCCACATCTCGAAAGACAACATCCCTGCATTCCAGGCCAACTGGCAGGAGGCCATGGGAATTTGCAGGGAACGGGATATCCGGGAAGTGGTTGTCGGAGGAGACCTGTTCTTTTCCCGTGCCGCCCAGACACTCGATGTCCTGCTGGCCGTCAGGGATATGCTTGTATCCGCCGCGGACCATGACATTCATGTCACGCTGGCGGAAGGGAACCACGACAAGGTGAACCAGGAATCCCTGCGCGGATATTGTCATGTCTTCGACCGGCATCCGAATGTGACTGTCGTGGATGAGTACCTGACCCTGTGCCGCCCGGAATGGAAGTTCGCGCTCCATGTAATGAGCTATTTTCCGGAAGACGGCTCTTTTGCCGAAAGGCTCGGACGATTGGCTGCGGAAGCGCTTTCCGGAGAACCGGAGCACTTCCTCTACATCCATGAGGGTATCAACGGGGCATTGGCACAGCCTTCGGAAAAGGAACTGCCTGCCAGGATATTCTCTCCTTTCGACAAGGTCTTTGTCGGCCATTACCACAACCGTACCGTCATTCCGGGGACGGGAATCGAATATATCGGTTCCTCGCGCCAGCATAACTTCGGGGAGGACGAGGAGAAAGGATACACGGTGCTGTATACGGACGGCACGTACGAGTTTGTCAAGAACCGCGTGAACATGCGGTACCGTGTCATGGATATGCCGGCGGAACGTGCCGGGTTGCACCTGATGGACGAGCTGCGTGAAATGGAGGCCGATGGTCGCTACAAGGTCAAGGTGCGTGTCCATGCACCTGCCGCCGCGATGAAATCGGTGGACAAAGCCGCCTTGCTGGAAGCCGGAGCGGCGAAGGTAGAACTGGTTGCCGATGACGAGCAGCTGCCGGAGGCGGTATCCTCTTCGCTCTTCGAGAAATTCGACAGCCGCCGCATCCGGGAAACCTACGAGGACTTCTGCCGGGAGAAACAGATCGAGGATGTGTCGATGGGATTGGAGTATTTATCTAGAATAGAAAACAGATCATGTGGAAATTAAAGACGATAGAAGCCGAAAATCTCTGCGCCTTCCGTTCGCTGTCCTACATGCTGCGGCAAGGCGTGACGACATTGATTTTCGGCGATAACCGGGACAATGAGTCCCAGCAGTCGAACGGGGCCGGCAAGTCTGCCCTGTTGGAATGCATTGCCGTGGGTATCACGGGCAGCCCGCTTAGAAAGATACGCTCGGAGGAGATTATCAACGATGCAGCGGAAGAATGCCGTATCGCTTTGCGTTTCATCAACGATTCCGCCGCCGAGGAACTGCTCGTCAACCGCCGTATCCCGCGCAAGGGGGCTTCCTCTGTCAGCTGTACGCTTTACCGTGGCGGCAAGCAGGTGGTAACCGATGAAGCGGTACAGCCTTCGGTGGATGCCTATAACCGGTATATTCTTGACAAACTGGGTATCACACGCGACGAGCTGCTCAACAATTTCATCCTTTCCAAATACCGGTATGAGGATTTCCTCTCGTCATCGGACAAGGAGAAGAAAGAGGTCATCAACCGCTTTTCCAACGGTATTCTGGTGGATGAAGCCATCGCCAAAGTGGAGGAAGACATCGTGCCGCTCTCTGAAAAGAAACGGCAGGTGGAACTGGAACTGGCCGGGTTGGACGGGCGTATCGGGATGTTACAGGAGCAGATACGCAAGGAGGAGGAAGCCGGAGCCGAGCGGGGGCGTACCCGTGTGGAACGTATCATGGGACTGGAAACGGCCATAGCGGCCAAGAGGGAGCAGATCCGTACCGGGCACGAGAACGTGGACAGGCTTGAGGAACAGCTTGCCGGAGTGCAGCGGGCGGACGAGGCTTTGCAGGAACTGGAAGCCGGAGATACCGCATTGGAAGCATGTCTGGAAAAGATAGCGGAAATGATGTCCCTCTTTCCCGATGCCCGGCAGACGGACTGGGACAAGGTCATTGCCGAAAAGAAAGGACGGTTACAGACCGCCACAGAGCGGCTGAAGGATTGCGATGCCATCTTGAAGCAGGCGGAACAGGAACTGAAAAACAGGACTGACGGCTGGGAACAGTTCAAGAAGGAGTATGCCGCATTCTGTGAGGCATACAGGGATCAGTCCGATACGACTGCGGAGAGACTGCGGGAAATCGACATCCGTCTGCGCGACCTGTCCGGCAGCATCGAGGAACTGCGTCATAAACGGCGTATCGTTTCTGCCGGTATTGACGGCCTCTCGAACAAACTGGCCGGCTCCATCACCTGTCCTTTCTGCGGGCATGAGTTTCTGGTGGCAGAACCACAGTTCGACATCGAGGCCGGCATGAAGGAACTGAAGCTCCGTCAACGGCAGCTCACGGAAATCAACGGCCGTATCGATGAGAAGCAGGAGGAGACGGATGCCGTGGAGTTGCAGCAGAACCGGCTGAACCATGAGCGCCGGATATTGGAAGGCAGACGCACCGGATGGGAGGAGCAGCTGGCCGGGCACGAACGGGCCATCAGGAATGCCACCCGCCACGTGGAAGAGGTGGAAAGCGGGCATAAACGCATCGCTTCCGAAATTACCGCCCTGCAAAGTGAAATCGAAGGTGTCCGCCGCAAGGTATTCGACGAGGTGTTCGGATTCATAGACGAGCGCAATGCCGCACTGAACCGCGGCATACGGGTAGGCAAGGAAGATATACAGGCTGCGGCCTGCGCCATCGACACTTTGCAGGCCACGATCCGGGAGCTGGATGAGGCGGCTTCACCCGACCTCATACAATCGCTCAAGGACACTCTCCGTGAAACGCGCGGGAAGTCCAGCGAGGCGGCAGGGCGCAAGACGGCCGTCGATGCCCGGGTCCGTGCCCTGGAGATACAGCGGGAACGGTTCGTGCAGTTCAAGACCTATCTGGCCAACACGAAAATCGAGGCGCTCAGCCGTATCACCAACGAGTTCCTGCAAGACATCGGCAGCGACATCCGTATCCGCTTCGACGGGTATACCGTCCTCAAGAGTGGTAAGGTAAGGGAGAAAATCTCCATCTCACTGCTGCGCGACGGCATGGACTGCGGCTCGTTCGGCAAGTTTTCGGCAGGCGAAGCCGCCCGTGTGAATTTGGCGACCATCCTTGCCATGCAGAAACTCGTGAACAGCAACTGCGACGGGGACAAGGGACTGGATCTGCTCGTGCTGGACGAGATACTCGAGGCGGTCGATGAAGCGGGGCTGGCCTCCATGTTCGAGGCGCTGAACTCGCTCGGCGGTACCGTGCTGGTAGTCTCGCACGGGAATGTGGCTGAAGGGTATCCGCATAAACTGGTAATCGTGAAAGAGAATGGCGAATCGAGACTCGGAGAATAGCGTACTGACCCGGGAGCAGGTACTGGCGCTGGACATCGCCACGCATACCGGATACTTCTCCCTGCATGAGGCCGGGACATGGAACTTCACCGAAAGCAAACGGCGCAACGGCAACAAGATGCACGGCGCTTTCAGGACTACGCTGCTCTCGCTGCTCCGTCGTTACGGCATCCGCCGCGTCGTGGCCGAGGATGTGAGCGTGAACCGCCATTTCTACGACATGCGGCGGCTCTCGGAACTCAGGGGTATCCTGCTCGAAGTGTGCGATGAACTGGATATCCCGGAACCGGAGTTCGTCAACCCGGCTGTCCTCAAGAAATGGGCGACGGGAGACGGACACGCCACCAAGACGCAGATGGTCGCGGCCTGCAAGGACAGATACGGTATTGTCCCGGTGGATGACAATGCGGCGGATGCCTGCCACCTCTTCTACTATTACATCCGCAGGCACAGGCTGTGACAAGCCGACAACGGTTTGGATTTTTTCCGGGCGGCGGTAATGCTGCCGCCCGTTTTTTCAATTGACGCTCACGGTAGCTGACAGATTAGGACATGAGATTCATTATCAACCTTTTCAGTCAGTGGAAACGTGGAAAAGAAAGATGTGTTTATTGCGGTTCTCCAGCCTGAAGACGAATCCGCGAGACAGAGGGCGGAACTTCTCAGAAAATATGTGATGCCGCACAAGAATCTGATATACAGCATTTGTATCAAATATACCTATAACCAGGAGGACATCGAGGACAACTACCTCGAGGCGTTGGCCAACTTCTTCAAGTATATGGACAGTTATGACCCGGCCCGTCCGGTAAAGACCTGGATCTATGCCGTGACCAAACGGCTTGTGGCGGACCTGAACAACCGCAACAGGAACCGCATGCCCCCGGACGACAATATCGACATTTCGGAAATATCCTCTTCGCTGTCGGATGAGGACGAACCGTCGGGAAACAGCATGGGGATGGACAACTACCGCGAGTTCTATAACGATGACATCCTCTGGGCACTGGACCGGCTCAAACCGATTTACCGGGAAGCCCTGCTCTTGCAGCAGGCTGGTTACAAACTCGGGGAAATCATGGAAATCACCTATAACAACGGTACTTTGCAGACCAGGAACGTAGAAACGGTAAAAAGCCGCATCTTCCTAGCCAAGACGCAGCTGCGCAAACTATTGACACGCGATGGAGAGAAAAGAATGGATTGACGGATGCCGGAGGCTCTTTACACGGCTGGTCCGCACCACGGTGTGGGCGGATTTTGTGTTCCCTACCGGCGGCAAGTCGGACAGGCAGCTCGGGATGTGTTTCGACGGCTTGTGCCGGGAGGTCGTCTCCGTCAGTGCGGAACGCCTGTCCGACTTCTGTATCTGCCAGACATATGCCATTTCCGGATATGATACCGCGTATCGCAGGAAATGGAACGTCTCCCATTCATTCGGAAAGAAAGCCATCGGCCGCTATCTCCGCTCGGGAAAGGAACGCCGCTACCGGGAGGACCGGTGGCTGAAGAGTTTCGGGCTGTCACGGCATGATTTGGCGCGGGCAGTGGAAGACCGCCGCAGCCATCCGTTCGGGCGTTTTATTTATCCGGAATACGAGGAGACGACCAAGCGGCGACTGCTCTCCACCGAAGCGGGATATCTCGTCTGTGCGCTCTCCACGCTGATGTGGACGCCTTTCTCCCCGTCATGCTCAAAATGTGCGAAAGCGGAGCCATGCCGCAGAAGGACACAGGCGCGCTATCCGGAACTGTACCGTATCCGCTGTGAGGCGTGGCGGAAAAAGGAGGCGAAGCCATGAGTGCCGTCAATCCGCTCAGTGCCGAGTTCCTGTATGAACTCTATGCCACGGCGCTCAGACAGGAACCGTTGTGTGCTGTCCTAGCCCGGCATATGCGTAAGGAATACCTGCCGGACCGTTCGTTCCAGCAGGTACAGGAGGCGATAGCCGTACACTTCAAGACATACAAGACACCGCCGTCGTATGCCGTGCTGGCACAGACCTTCCATGAGGATTACGACGCCATCGAGCTGATAGACACTTTCCGGGAGTATGACGAGGGACAGAGTGCCGAGGTGATGACCGACATGCTGGAGTCCTACATCAAGGGGGTCCGGTTGCAGTCGGTCTATGCGGAGGTCGGGAAACTGTATAACGAGAACAAACAGGACAAGGCGGAGAAGACTCTTCGGGAATATGCCGAGTGGCTGGCAGGGTTCACGCTGAAGAGTTCCTCGTTCGTCGATGTGGCCGCGACTTTCAAGGAGCGTTTCGAGAGGAACCGCCGGCGCGAGGAGGAAGAGGAACGCTCGGCCGCCCCTCGTGTGTCCCGCTTCTACATCCCGTATCTGGATGCGCTCAATGCCGGACGTAACCTGCGAGGTCAGCTGACCTGTTTCCTGGCCAGCACAGGCGTGGGAAAGTCGCACATCGCCAAATGGATCGGTGTCAGGGCGGACATCGATGACGGGCTGCATGTGCTGCATTTCCAGCTGGAAGGTTCGGAAGAAGAGGCGTTGAACGCCTATTCCGGCGGACTGATTTCCAGGAACGCCTACTATTACGAGCGGGGAAAGATTTCGGATACGGAGATGAGACATCTGGAAAAACTGGTCGCCTCGTATGCCGGAAGCATCACGGTGCGCAGTTACCCGCGTTTCAATGCCCAGGTCTCGACACTCGACATCAAGAACGGCATTTCGGAATACAGGAAGCTCAAAGGATATAATCCGGACATCGTGATTGTGGATTCGATGGACTTGCTGACGGATGCCAACCGCCGTTCATGGGGAGCCGACCATGAACGGGCGAAGCGTATCGCGGTGGCTAATGACCTGAAGGACCTGGCGGCGGACGAAAAGGTATGGATGGTGGTGACTTACCAGTCTACCATCGAAGACCGGGAGTGGCTGAATGACGAGCGGAACGTGCTGACCGAGTACAACTGTTCGGAGGCCAAAGGTCTGGCCCGCCCGTGCACGCACCTTGTTTCGCTCAACCAGTCATCGGCTGAAAGAAAGGAGAACGTTATGCGCCTGCACGTGGCCAAAAGCCGGTTCTTCAAGAAAGGAGACACTATCAGGATTGCCACCGACTACGACAATGAGGTGTTCTATGACGGGCAGAGGACACTGAATCTGAACAGGGAATAAAAAGCCATCGATCCGGATGCGGCGTGTCGGTGGCTTTTTGACTTGTAACGACTGGAATGTTGAGAATATATGGCAGCTTACATGCGTAAAACCAATTCCGGACAGATACGATTTTTATTGTATGCCCTTTGTATTCCGCCATATCGTCCGTTCCCCATGTTATCAACAGCAGGTTTTCACATTTCAATTCCTCTGCCGCCTCCAAGACTTTCAGTTTCCGCTCACGGGTCTTGGCGTTCGAGATATCATACGACCTTTGTTCGAGGAAAGTTCGAATGACCTCGCAAATACAAATCCGTTATTTGTAGTAATTGGAAAACGATACTTTTCATTCAGTATGTTTATTGTACTGCACAAAAAATACGCTTTTTTTATGTAGAGAGTGATCATTTTAGAAAAGTACATCTCTACACCTGATAATCAGCCAATGCTGATTATCAATCTCCTTATTTATATATTGTTTTATCGATTAGACAAAAGCAGTCATTTTTTGTCCAGCCGGGAAGACAATTTCTCTTTTCCTTTGGGTGGAAAGACCTTCCATGATTCTGCCGGTCTATTTTTATTGGGCTAATCCGGATTCTTTTTCCAAACATTTCAAACCAACCTGTAGCGGTCACGACTATACCTTAATATGGAACTGTCGGTACAGGAATATCAATATCTGGTTTCGGAGATAACCCGCGAGACGGGTGCCAAACGGGACGGGAGCGGTAAGAACCTTATCGTTCCGCGCTGCCCGTTCTGCGGAAAGTCGGGCGGTAAGTTCGGTATCTACATCGGCAAGGCGACTGCCCACCGCCGGCCTTTCATGGCCCACTGCTTCTCCTGCGGGGCATCCACCCGTACATTGGAGCAACTTCTGGCGGCTATCGGTCGCATGGACCTGATGGTTTTGCAGACAGCTGACATTGCCGCACCGTTGAACCTGCACCTGCTGGAGAAGGACGAGGCGGAAGAAATAGACGACGAACTGGTGCCGGTCGAATTGCCGGACTTTTACAAGCGCACTTTCCGGCATCCGTATTTGCAGCGGCGCGGCTTCTGTTTCGACGATTACGAGTATTTCCCGGTCGGGATAACCGGCAGGCTCAATCCGCGCTACGCGGACTATGTCGTCTTTCCGGTCATCGATGACTGTACGGTTGTCGGCTATGTCTCCCGCCATACCTGGCCGAAAGAGGATATAGACGCCCACAACCGCAAGACCAGACATAGCGGCGGGTACAAGATCCTGCGTTACCGGAACTCCACGGAAAACGACTTTTCCAGACTCCTTTATAACTACGATGCCGTCCGTATGGATGAAACCGATACGGTCATCCTCGCGGAAGGTATTTTCGATGTCATCGCCCTGACCCGCAGACTCGAACTCTATGACAATTCCCATGTCGCAGCCGTGGCCACTTTCGGAAAGAAAATATCCGATGTACAGATCTACAAGCTGCAATCGAAAGGCGTCAGAACCGTAGTCATCGGTTACGATGGTGATGCCGTCGAGTCGGTAAAGCGGACGGCTGAACGGCTGAAACCCTATTTCGAGGTTTTCATCGCGGACATTGCTGATGCCGCCAAAGACTGGGACGAACTCACGGAAGCGGAAATCTACGGGATTTTCGCCTGCCGCCTGCTGTCCGTCCTTGAATACAAACTCAAAAAAGTACAGGAAAGATGATACAGGAACTTTTCTCATGGCTCGATGCACAACGGATAACCTATATCCCGGTCGATACGGAAGTGGTGGATATTCCCGGCTTCGGGCGGCTTTTCACGGCCGACCTGTCGGGAGTGGAATCCATCTTCCGCGGCGACGGGGACAAGCTCGTGTTCAACCTGATGGAAAGTCCGGATGTGCTGATGGAAGAAGGAATCTTCCATGTGGCCTTCCCGTTCGGCAGGAACTGGTACTACTATGACCTGCGGGAAGAATTCCGTTTCAACCTGCTGAAATATATCGGCCGGCCCAAGCCTCCGGTACATGATGTACCTTTCGTGAACCTCGGCATCCATACCTCCTACGAGCTGCTGAACGCCTGCTGCTCGCCGGAAGATTTGTGCCGCAAGGCGAAATGGCTCGGGCATACGGCTGTCGGCATCTGCGACCGCAATACAATGGCCGCCACGCTGAACCTTCAGAAGGAGTGCGCCAATACCGGGCTGAAACATATATTCGGCTACTCGCTGACAATGATGCACGAAGAAGAACGTGTCGGGCTGAAGATTTATGCCTTGGATAACGAGGGGCTGCATAATCTGCTGCGCATCCAACGGGCCGTCATGGTCGATTCGGAAGACAACACCCTCCGCTATGAACAGCTGCTGATGTATGCCGCAGGTTGTGTGGTGGTTTTCGCCATCCGTTCCGTCTACTGGATGGCCGGACACCCCAAACAGGTGAAGCGTATCCGGAAAGGTGCCGAAGCGGTCTATTACCAGGTCGACGCCAACGAATACAAGGCGGACCGCATCGACAGGGAGCAACTAGAAGCCCTGAAATATTATTTCGGCAACTGTTATGATGCCGACACGGATTCATTTACAGTAGAACCAGTCCTGATTCCGGACTGCTACTACATGGACAAGGACGATGCAGGGTACAGAATCGTGGTGAACAAGATTGCCACGGGAGCCGCCCATGAACAGAGCGATGACCAGTATTTCAAGACAGCGGATGAATTGTATGACACGCTCCGTCCTCTGTTCTCCGGGCAATGGGACTTCGATTCCCTGTTTAGGCGCATGTGCCGTCCCACGGTGGAGATTGCCGGACGTGCGGACGCCTCATTCGAGACCGGGCGAATGTTCATGCCGGAATACCGTATGCGACCGGAAGAGCGGGAACGGTATGGTGACCGCCGTACGATGTTCCTCCGACTGCTTGACGACGGGCTGGACCGGAAAGTGCCGGAACCGGAGCGGGAACGCTATCGGGAACGGCTGGACGAGGAAGTCTATATCATTGAATCGACCGACAATGTGGACTATTTCCTGGTGCAGTGGGATATGGTGCGGGAGGCGCACCGGAGAGGCATCGCAACTGGTATAGGTCGCGGTTCCGCCGGGGGCTCGCTGGTTTCCTACTTGCTTGGCATAACCTCCATCGACCCGCTGAAATACGACCTTATCTTCTCGCGCTTCCTCGTGCCGGAACGCTGCGGGCTCAGCTGGAAAGACGAACTGACGGTGCTTGCCCCGGACATCACACTCGGCAAGGGCGAACGCTATGTGGAGATGGAATCTGAAGGCAAGACTTACCGTCTGTGCACGGATGCCCGGATGCGGGTAATCCGTAACGGAGAAGAGCGGACGATATACGCAGATGAATTGATGTGTGGCGACGAAATCCTTTTTGACCGCCGAGATTGCTTGTGGAACCTAAAGGAACTCGAAACCCATGAATCCGACCTACGAACACCACCGTCCCTATGACGGTTGCGACCTTTACCGGGGCGATGCACTCGATGTGCTGCCCCTGCTGGCTGAAGAAGGCATCACTGCCGACATGGTATTGTCAGACCCTCCATACGGTACGACACATTGTCGATGGGACGCCGTGATAGACATCCCCGGGATGTGGAATGCTGTACAGGGCATATCCAGACCTGACACTCCCGTACTGCTGTTCTGCCAGCATCCTTTTACGAGCCTGCTGGGCAGCTCCAATCTCCGCAGGCTGCGGTATGCCTGGGTATGGGAGAAGACGCAGGCGACAGGCTTCCTAAACGCCAGGCGTATGCCGATGAAGGCGCACGAGGACATTCTGGTCTTTTACGACAGGTTGCCGAAGTATCATCCGATCAAGACGGACGGGCACAAGCGCAAGGTCGTGATGGCCGAACATCAGCGGAAATGCGATGCCGGCGAGATATACCGGAAGCACGATAATTTCCGGGATTACATATCCACGGAACGCTATCCGCGCAGTGTGCTGAAATTCAAGACGGACAAGCAGCTCTCCTGCCTGCACGCGACACAGAAACCTGTCGCCCTGCTGGAATACCTGATACGCACCTACACCGACGAAGGAGACATCGTCCTCGACTTTGCGATGGGCAGCGGCAGTACAGCCGTGGCCTGCCGGAATACGGGACGCCGGTTCATCGGCGTGGAGATAGACCTGGGAATTTTTCAGACAGCACTAAACCGTATAACCCATGGCTGACACCCGGGAAATCTGGGTGGATATCAAGAACTATGAAGGAAAGTACAAGATCAGCAACCTCGGGCGTGTCAAGAGTCTGGAACGGCAAGTTTCGCATGACGGTATCACCTGGACACAACCCGAACGTATCATGTGTCATTGGTGTGGGACGACTTCGCTCTATGACTGTGTCCGACTCTACAAGGGCGGTGTCGGAAAGAAGTTCTCCGTGCACCGTCTGGTGGCACAGCACTTCCTGCCCGACTGGAATCCGGGACTGGAGGTGAACCATATCGACGGGAACCGCGACAACAACCGTGCGGATAACCTGGAAATGTGTACGCACCAGCGGAATATGGAACATGCCATAGCGGGTGGCCTCAAACGGGATTACGGCGAGAAAAGCGTGAACGCCAAACTGACCAACGGGCAGGCGGAAGAGATACGGGTGAGGTATTCCTCCGGCCAGGCTTCCCAGAACAGCCTGGCAAAACAGTACGGTGTCAGCCGCCAGACGGTAAGCGCGATAATACGATACAAGAAATATATCAGATGAAAGTAACACATATAAGAATCAGGAAAGCAGACGGACCGCTGACGGTCATGGATGCCTTTGTGGACAAAGGACTGACAGAAGGCGGCCACGCTTCGCTGCCGGACATAGATGTCGACTATGCCTCCGACCGGCGGCAGGAGATCAAGGATTACCTGGAAGAACGGTACAACGCGGACGGCCGCCAGCGTGTCTTTTCCGCCGGCACCTTTACCACGATGAAACTGAAAGCCGCCTTGAAGGACGTGGCACGCGTACACCGCGTGCCTCACTCCATCGTGAACTATATTACCGCCATGATAGATGACGGCACGGACTGGACAGGACTGTTCAGACAGGCTGCCTTCAACAGAAAACTTCGGGACTTTATCCAGACCTATCCGCTGGTCATCGAGGACGTGCAAGGATTGCTCGGACAGCCCAAAGCGGCCTCCATACACGCCTCGGCCATCGTTGTCACACCGGACACGCGGGACGGCAGGCCCGCCGAATGCTTCGATTTCCTGCCGGTCCGTAAGATGGACGGGGCACTGGTATCGGAGTTCGACGGCTATTCGGTCGATGAGATCGGATTGTTGAAGGAGGATGTGCTGGCGACAAAGGAACTTGCCAAACTGAGTGCCGTCATCGCGTTGGTCAACCGGAATTTCGGGCAGGAACTTACTATCGGGCGTATTACGCAGGATATGCTGGAAGACGGGAAGACCTACCGACTGCTCTCGGACGGCAACACGCAGAATGTGTTCCAGTTCTCTTCGCCGGGCATTACCCGGTTTATCCAGGATGTACAGCCGGAGTGTATCGAGGACCTGATCGCCATCAATGCCCTGTACCGTCCCGCCACACTCGACATCGGTGCCACCGATGATTATGTCCGTTTCAGGCGTGGCGAAGTGGCCCCGGTCTATAACTACGGCTGTTATGAAGCAACGAAGAACACTTTCGGAATCATGGTCTACCAGGAGCAGTTCATGTCCGTTGCTCATACGCTCGGGGGATTCGACCTCGGGAAGACCGACTATCTGCGCAAGGCCATAGGAAAGAAGAAAGCCGACCTGATGGCCACGCTGAAGGCGGATTTCATTGCCGGAGCCGTCGGGAACGGATGCCCGGACTATGAGGCGGAGGAAATCTGGCACAAGATAGAGGTAGCCGGGAAATATTCGTTCAACCGTTCCCATGCCGCGGCATACGCCCTTACAGCCTATTGCGGGGCATGGCTCAAGGCCAATTACCCCTCGGCATTCTACACGGTGGCATTGCAATGGGCGGACGACAAGGAGATTCCTTCGTTGATGGCGGAGATGGAACGCTGCTCGTCGGCCAAGATCGTGCCGCCGGACATCAACCGCTCCGGGACGGAGTTCTTCACCGACTATGCCACCGATGAAATCTTCTGGTCGCTTACCCGTATCAAACAGGTCGGTGTCAAGACAGTGGAATACATCGTCACGGAACGCGACCGGGGCGGGGCATATACCGGTATCGAGAACTTCATCCACCGCATATTCCGTTACAAACTCAAGAAATACAGTTACTGGGACGACCCCGACAACGCGGAAGAGGCCGTGAAAGTCCCCGTGAACGCCCGGCATGTCAAGCACATGATCCTTGCCGGATGCTTCGACCGTATCGAAAAAGTCGGGGCGGTTACCGAACGCTGCGCGCTGCTCGAACGCGCAGCACGGGAACTGGGATTCTCCCTTTCTGAAAAAGACTTCCCGCAGGACATGCGCGGGCGGCATTTCTTCTGGTCGCAGCAGCAGATTGCCGTGTCGGGCATAGGCAGCATCGATTATCGCCGCATCTTCAACAATTCGGAAGCCCGCAGGCAGGTCAAGGGAAAAGCCTCTTACCTGACCCTGGACGAGGTGGCACGGGACGAGAACGACGGCAGGCGTGCGACTGTCTGCGCCACGGTGGTGGATGTAACCGAACATACCTACAAGGACAGGGAGACGGGAAGCCGGAAGCGTTTCGCCAAGCTGACACTCTCCCAGAACAACCGTCTGGCGGAATGTGTATGCTGGAACGACTATTACATGGAACACCACACCGTGATCCAGTCGCTCAAAGACCGGGTGGTCATCCTCACTGCCGTCATCCGTTACAGCGACTACAACGGATGCAATACATTACAGACCTATAGGAACTCATTGTTATTCATTCAATCCTGAAAAGATATGGCACCCAAGACAGAACAGAAGATATATGTAGGCATCGGGCTGGACTTCGAGACCGGAGGGCTGGACTGCCGTGAATGCGCCTGTACACAGATCGCCCTGCAAGCCGTCCGTTTCGACACATGGCAGGTATTCGACCGCTATCAGGCGTATATCGCCCCCTACGGGAAACAGGACGCGGGGCTTCCCCGACGCAAGGTGTTGCGTACCCGCCATGAACAGGCGAAAGAACCGGAATATGTCCCGATGAAGTACGAACAGACGGCATTGGACTATTCCGCCATTACCATGGAGATGCTGCGCACACAGGGTGTGGACATGAAGAAAGTCGCCGGAGAAGTCATCGCCTTCGCCAAACGCAGCACCCTCTCGAAGGGCTATCAGTGCAAGCCCGTGCTGGTCGGACAGAACATCGCTTTCGATATCGGATTCCTGCAACAGCTGATGAACTATGCCGGACTGGCCGCCGAGTTTGAAAAGACCTTTTCCGGTACCAAGGACTATTACGGCAACTTCCAGCCGCACTACATCGACACGCTTGTCATGGGACGGTTGGCTTTTGCCGCTGATCCGGAGGTTACTTCGTATAAACTGGAACTGGTAGCCTCAAAATTGGGGGTGGAACTGGACGATGCCCACGATGCGGCTGCGGATGTGACGGCCACGCTTGACATCCTGGGGGTCTATACCTCCCGTCTGCGCCAGACGGAAGGGGCGGCAATCGCTACACAGAAGAAAGAGAAAACCCGTAAATATTTCAAGATATGAGTATGGACACGAATAAGGAAGCCCAAGGCATTGACCGGGAACAGATTCCCGAGACCATTACATTCCGTACGGCGGACCGGATGACCTACGGGGCGCTGGGCTATGACGGGAACGAACTGATGGCGTTCATATCGGGCTACGACCTGGAAATCAAGTTCAACCTGCGGCTCATCAACTCGCTAGCGGATGCGGAGGCGTGTGCCGATGCGTTGGCCCAGGTATTCTATGACGCATTAATGGAGCAGTTGCTCAATGAAAAGGCGGATTTTGTAAAACCTCCGGGATACAAACCCGCTACTCTTTCAGAAAAGGAAGGAAGAACCGATGTCAGACAAGATAACGAACACGCAGGATAGGCCGGAAGAGAAACCGCTCACGGAGCAGGAGCTGCAATTCTGCAACCTCTATGTGAACGGCGGGCTGGAATATGCCGGACGGCCGAAAAAATGCTTTGTGGAGGTATTCGGTGAGGATACGGTGAAGAACCCGTATGCTTCGGCCAATTACCTGATGAACAAACCGCATGTGCTGGCACATATCAAGGCATTGCTCTCCTCGGAACGGTTCGAGATGGAGACGATGGCTGTAAAGCTGCAGGTGACCGAGACTCTCAAGGCAATCATGGACGAGACGGCCACTTCGGACTATACAGACCGTTTCGGTGTGCCGCTCTCTCCGGCACCGCTCAGGGCCGTGTCGGTCAATGCCGCCAAGGCGCTGATGGATATCTTCCCCATCAGGCACAAGGAGGAGAACCGCCTGCGTATCGAAGGCAGCGACGGCAATGTTATCTTCAATGTAATCGTACCCCAAAATCCTGTAAAAGATGGCGAAGCGGAAACGTAAAATCACTAAGGAAGAAATCGCCTGGTGGGTCTATCTGGCGATGATGATCGCGCTTGTCATCTATGGGTTCCGGGATAGTGCGGCAGCCGAGACTCTGCTGAGGGCTATCAGGGACGCATTCTCACTTTTAATGGAATAAGATATGGAACAACTCAAAGAATTTGTAATGAAGTACTTCAAGATCATTGTCGTGGTACTCTCGTTCTCGCTGACACTGTACATACAGCATGTCAACAACACCGCCCAAATTGCAGAACTGGAAACCAAATGTATCGGTTTGGAAGTGGAAATCAAGAACCAGTATGACCGTATCAACGCCATGAAGCTGGACAAGTCCGTGTTCGAGGCAACCATGATGCAGCTCAACACGGTACAGAATGACCTGCACGAAATCCGTGCCGATATCCGTGAACTTCTCAAATGTCAGGGAACGCACAAGTAAAAACATCATGGAAAGACCAGTTATGAAAAAGAATGCATACGTTACCATCATCGCTTCGCCTGAACTCTCCGAAATGAGGTTGGACGAACTGGTCGGTCGCCGTGGACTGGTCGTTGAAGACCTCCCGCAGAACCGAAAAAAGAACCGGGGCGGCCTTGTATTGTTGGAAGAAATCTATATGGATGAATTTCTGTGGTTCATCCCCGAAGAATCAGTATCATATGAGTAGATTAAACAGAATACTTCTGGCAACGGTGTTGCTGCTCTGTAGCATCCTCTGGCTGCAGCACCGGCGGACAATACGCCTCACGGAAGAACGCGACCGATTCCGCATGAACAGCACCGCACTGCTTTCCGATGTGAAGCGGATGCAGATCGATTCAGCGACGATGGTCCTCGATGCCAAGGCATTGCGGCTGACTATAGATGAGTATAAAGAGTTCCGTGCCAAGGATGCCGAGACCATCGAAAGGCTAGGCGTGAAAATCAGGAACCTCGAAGTGGCTGCACGGCATGAAGTCGAAGTGAAAGCCCCGATAGATGCCGCCATCCGTGACACGCTCATTATCCGTGATACCGTTCCACTGCTGCGGCAGAAGGTGGAGATGGTTACACCGTATATCCAACTTACCGGGTTGATCGAGAACAAACGGCTCAAAGGCGACATCAAAGTTCCGGTAACCCTCAATCAGGCGGTTTGGGTAGAATACAAGGGATGGTGGTTCTGGAAGCGTGTAAAGGCTATCCATCAGTCCATTTCCAGTGACAACCCGTATGTGGAAATCAGGTATTCGGAATATATACGCATACAGTGAAAGAACATGTGTCTTTTATATGTGAAAAGTTCCTGTGACGCCGGTGCGCCAAGGGACTTTTTGCTTTTAGATGTGTTAAAGGCAGATGAATATTCATGCAATGGTTTCCCCGGGATTAGTTTTCAGGTGAAAAATTAAATAACAGATATATTCATGGCAACAATAAAAGTTAAATTCCGTGCCTCTTCCGTCGAGATGAAGGAAGGCTCGCTCTACTATCAAGTGATTCACAACCGTCTGGCAAGACAAGTACATACCGGCTACAAGCTTTTTCCCTCGGAATGGGATGCCGGCATTTCCGAGATCGTGATGGATTCCGGCACGGAAGGGGGGGCGCAGGAATTACCTGCTCTCCGTGAAGACTGCCCTAGCAGAAAACTTGTCCCGTTTGAGAAGCATCATCGCACAGCAGGGATGTTTTTAGAAAGCCTTTCAAGCTCCCGTCCGTGTTTCGAAACGATAAATATCTATGTATCTGACGCATGTATTGTCTCGTTCATCCATAAACCCAAATCGGTTTCCCTTGCGGCATTTTCAAGTCTCTCAAGTAAGACTATTGTTGTCTGTTTTCTTCACTTCTATTCCCTTTCTTGTCGATGTAATACCATTCGTCGCTTTTCCAATAGTGGTATTCTCCGTCCGAACCCGGCACTTCTTTCATTTCTCCCTTGTCGGTTACTTTTGCCTTGCCGTTCTCGAATGGGAAGCCGAAGGCGAAGCGGGGCTTGATGACCGTCCTGCCGCTTTCGTCCGCGTACCCGATACGCCCTCGCTTGTCCACGATACGGTACAATCCCTCGCTGACATAATCGTTGCCATTGTCACATTGAAACACGCCGTAGTGTTTCATGGAACTGCAACCGCATAATAACATTATCACAATTATCGTTGGAATTTTGCTCATTGTCTAAATTTTAAAATATCAGAACCATAAACTATTACCATTCTTCCCGCTCATTGATACACAAAGAAAAGCCAATAGGCTATGCCCAAATTAATCAGAAACAGACCAAGCGGCAATAGTAACTGAAGCCAGAAATAGTTTTTATCCTTTCTTTCAGGATAAAGGCGGTAATAGGCACGCTCCCGCGCTTTGGTAAAGTACTTCTTTTCAATCTTTGAATACACCTCTACTGCTGCCCAGACCAAGCCGACAGACAAAGCTGACGGCAGCCACAACGGTATTACCCAGTATAGGAATCTTATTATAAGAAGCGAAGGGACAACAGCGAAAACCCACAAGAAGATAGCATCCAACGGCATAGACCACCTGTTGTGGATGCGTCGTATGCGACCCGCATAATACAGGTGGTCTATTATGCTGAACTTATATTTCCGTTTGAAAGCCATAGCTGATTTCCATTTTTACAAAAATACTGTTTTTACGGCAGACAAAGAGCATCCGGCACATTGTTTTTCGGCATAACGTGGTGATTGAGTGGACGAAAAACATTATTTTTGCGTTCGGAATCACGATTATCGGCTATGGCGAGTAGATTTCTGCAAGTATTATTGTCGGCAACTGTAGTGGCTTTCATTGCCGTAGGGTGTGGCAACAGAGGTTTCAATCCTCCGTCTGACGAGGATATGATTCATAATTTCTATGCCCATGAAGATGCGTTTAATGAAATAACCGAAATTCTGTTGAATTGCCCGTATGGCGACATTTACCCTCCGTTCTATCCAATCGGGAGCGCAACGGATTCATTGTGTTTGTCAAGTCTTGGCAATGAAAAATGCACGCGTCTTGATTCCCTGCTTGCATCGGTGGGTGGTAGGAGATTGTATTTCAAAAGCCGGCATACTTTGTGGCAGATTGAACATGGCGATTTTAGCTCAATTCCTCCCATTGAGGAACTGCCCGACACCATTGTTCCAAGCATCTCTATCATTTACTATTCTGCCGGTTGGTCTGTCGGGCCGAGTGTGGACAAGCAGTATGCTTACAGGTTCGCGGAGGACTCAACCTATGCGGTCAATTGGGAACTGAACGACCTGATTGAGCTTGTTAGGAATGATCCGGATGCACCGGGCGGTATGGCATCAAGACACATTGAGGGCGATTGGTATATTGAATTATGGTATGACAAATGATAATTATGCAATGAAAGTTACCGATATATACGAAGCTATGAACAGCAAGGCGGAAGCGTTTTTCGAGTGGTTGCAGGCTCACCCTAAATACGGGTTGCTGTTTGGTGTCGGGTTGCTTGCCCTATGGCTTGCAGGGTTGCTGTTCCGTTGGAAATGGGCATGTGAGTGGCAGTTTCATGGAAAGCTATGGTTCTTTGATGATTGCAAACCCGAAACACGCCGACGGATTAAGATAGTGCTGGTCAGCGTTCTGATTATCCTCATATTGGTCGATTTCTTTGTATGGAGGTGAGAGCATGGATAAGGACAATCGCAAATACCGGTTCTGCTTCATCGACTATATGTGGTATGTAGCCGAAAAATGGAGCGAGCGAGAGCATAACAATCTCAATGGGAGAATGTTGCTTTTCCTATGCTGGCTGTTTGCCATAACCATACCGCTTGGAATACCGCTACTATTTCGCCTTTTCAGTTGGATAATTGCTTTTGCCATAGTAATGATTCTTTGCTTTCTTCCCGACTTATTTTGCCAGCTCCGTTACACAGCCGGGCGGCGTGAAGCGCTCCGTAAATATTACGGAAAGATGAAACACTCCGGCAGGAAGCTCGCCAAAATAGTCCTTATCGTCATCGCCCTGACCGTAGCGAATTTCCCACTAATGTTTCACTTCGGATTTATACATTGGGCATGACAATGCCTGCCACTACCGCCACTGCAATGACAACGGCATAGTACACCTCTATCGCCTTTTTCCAATATAGAGGACGCAAATCAAGTTCTTCTCGGATTTCCATTCTCCAATCAGAAGGTTTGAACTGAAATCCGGAGATGCACCATGCTGCGACAACCGCCCATCCGATCAATATGCCGGTAACTATTTTCTGACCGTTATTCGGGTCGTCTTTTAGCGTAAGTAATGCCACCAAAATTAATGAGAGATAGGGAAGTCCAATTATCCCACCAGCCCGACGCTCCACCCAATCATGCCCCCCTTTCCTTCGCAGCATATCGTAGGCAAGGATGTATGCGGTTTTATGTATCATCGCAATCAAGCGAAATAAATGAGGTCTTCCTGTTTCTGCTCTTTTCATACTTTTGTAGGTTTTAAAATTCCGTATCTTCCGTCCATTCCAGAGAGTCCACCGGACAAAGCCCGGTGTTTCTCACCTCGTACCACCCGGTCAGCAGTACCCTTATGCTGTCCGGCGTATATCCCTTGACCCATGTACATTCGACAAACTTCTGGCTGCCGTCTTGGATTTCATCAAAGGTGGCATGGTTCAATAGCCCTACACGGAACTCTCCTCCCATATCTTCCTCCCTTACCTGCATGACATAGACCGGTTGCCCGTATCGGGATGTGCGACCGTCCTGATTAATCAGATATTGCAAGGCTTCGCTGGGTACTTCCTGACGGGCTCCTACCGTGATATGCAGCGCAAGGTAATCCCTCCACCTTTGCGGAACTTCCGTCCGTGTGTTCTCCACCGGCTCCGCCTTGCGCCCGTCTATCCGCATCAGTGTGCTTGGCAACAGGTACATTTCGGCAATCATCAGAAAGCCGAGGGAGAACAGGAAGAAGTAACATCTGAAGGGGCTGAACCTGCGTCCCTCATAGTGCTGCATGACCGCTTCCCTTCGTGAAAACGGGTATATCCGACCATTCGATAGATAGTGGAGAATTGCGACGATTCCGGCTATCATGGCGACTGTAAACCACTCAAATACCGTGGAGTCGAAAAGGAAATGAGCGGTTGTAAGGAAGATCGGCTCATAGATAAATATCATGATGCAAAGCATCAGCATGGACTCCCCGTCGGGGCGTCTTGGCTCGCCCTTGTAATGCCTCTGTG
The DNA here is from genome assembly GCF_040911965.1 of Phocaeicola sp. RTP21359st1_B8_RTP21360_211022. Lineage (NCBI taxonomy): Bacteria > Pseudomonadati > Bacteroidota > Bacteroidia > Bacteroidales > Bacteroidaceae > Phocaeicola > Phocaeicola sp. RTP21359st1_B8_RTP21360_211022. The sequence goes on along the minus strand of NZ_JBDFXP010000006.1, from coordinate 30,135 downwards.
CCATTTCTCCCAACCAGAACAGGTAGTCGAAGAAATAATAGCGCCGTTGTCGTTCTTGCTCCTTATAGTCCCGTTTCTTCATTCTAAATATAATATTTGGTGGCTAACCGACCTTTAGGGGAGGTTACGCCGTTTGCTATCTACCGTTGTTTGATTTCTTTCGTTTAATATGTCTTTGATTAATTCCGGTACAGAAACAAAACGTACCGAAAGACGGAAACAGGATTTATTTCGGTACGCTTCCCCGATCGGCACAAAAAACACGCAAAAAACGAAAAATACTACTTTTAGTATTTTAGTATATTAGTATTTTAACTATATTTGCGGACATGACAACCATTTAAAAAACTGAATTTATGAGCAAAGCAAAAGTAATCTCCGTATTGAATCACAAGGGGGGAGTAGGAAAGACCACAACCACGATCAACCTGGGCGGCGCGTTACGTCAAAAAGGGTACAAGGTTCTTTTGATCGACCTTGACGGGCAGGCCAACCTGACCGAATCGCTGGGCTTCTCCGCGGAGCTTCCCCAAACGATCTACGGCGCGATGAAAGGCGAATACGACCTGCCGATCTACGAGCATAAGGACGGTCTTAGCGTCGTTCCCTCCTGCCTGGATCTCTCGGCCGTTGAAACGGAGTTAATCAACGAGGCCGGGCGGGAACTTATCTTAGCCCACCTTATCAAGGGCCAAAAGGAAAAATTCGATTATATCCTGATCGACTGCCCCCCCCCTCGCTGTCGCTGCTCACGCTTAACGCACTGACGGCCTCGGATCGGTTGATTATCCCGGTTCAGGCTCAATTCCTGGCAATGCGTGGAATGGCCAAACTTATGCAGGTCGTCCACAAGGTGCAGCAACGTTTGAACTCGGATCTTTCGATCGCCGGGGTCCTGATAACCCAGTACGACGGAAGAAAGAACCTGAACAAGAGCGTTTCGGAACTGGTACAGGAAACATTCCAGGGCAAAGTGTTCAGCACCCATATACGCAACGCCATTACGCTGGCCGAAGCCCCGACACAAGGGCAGGATATTTTTCACTATGCCCCAAAATCTGCCGGGGCAGAGGACTACGAGAAGGTATGTAACGAACTGCTAACAGAAATAAAGTAACCATATGGCAAAGAAGAACGATTTAAAAAACAGTATGTCGGCCGGGCTGACCGGGGGATTAGACAGCCTGACCCAATCCACGGCCGGGCAAAAAGAGGCTCAAAAGCCGAAGAAAGCGAAAACCGTGCATTGTAATTTTGTCATGGACGAAACCTATCACCAGAACTTAAAGCTGATCGCGATCCGCAAAGGCGATTCGCTAAAATCGGTATTGCAAGAGGCTATATCTGACTACTTGGATAAAAACAGTTCCCTGCTATAACAGCGTATCGGGAATATACAGGGCAAACACTCCACAAAAGAAATTCTCCAGGAAAAAGGTACGCAGAAAAGCAACCCTACACATAAATTACAGATGATAAAAGCAATAAAAAACCCGTTGGCAGGATTAATCTTGCGTATGTTTAACCTGCCAACGGGTACGATATTAATAAACGTTTGGATTAAGGTTAGACGTTTACGTCTTTATCTGCTTTATCTGCATTACCCCAGTCTGTTGTCTCTGCATCAAACTGGATCGGATTCAACACAGCCTCTCCCTGATCATTATAACCACCACCGAAAATCAACGTGTAGATATGACGCTTGCCCGCTACCCATGTATCTCCGAACGGAACATAAATTGTTTTGTATTCGCTTGCTGAACCCAACAGATAAGCTCCGGACTGCCGGATTTTGCAGGCGATCTCCAGATAACATTGCTTCGCATTATCGGCCTCCAACTTGCTTTTGGTGGCTGTTTCGGAAACTTTCCAAGCAGTCAGCTCCTGTGGTCTATTCAGCATAGGAGTAGTTGTGGAAATATCGGTAGCTATAGTATTACTTTTGACCGTGATGTTTACGTCTTTCACTACGGTAAATTTGCCCAGACCTGATACTTCACTTGGTAAATCAGCAGGATCACTCCAACTTCCCGTTCCATCGGCTGTCGCAGGCAATGTGAAGAAGCCGCCCATTTTGACATTATGAATCTTGATCATGTTGATGTCCACCTGCATGTTATCGTATTGGGTCTTTGCTTTGAATACGACCTGTGACAGAATATGTTTGAAATTAAATTTCACTATTCCGTTGTTCATGTCTTTTGTCTGGCCTTTGGCCATGGCATACATCACGTCGTAGTTTGCATGACCCGTGTTGGCTCCATACTCATCGATGCAGGTATAACTTATCTTTTGGACAGTCCCGGAGGCTTCCCACATATAATTCATCATCATGTCTTCACTAACCGTTCCGGGATTGAACGCGTAAAAGTCCAAAGCCCCGGTAGGCCAATAACGAAGGTCGCTCGCATTTTTATAATCCCACTTACCATTATTGTACACGATATTCACTCCGTCATGTCCAAATTCCGTGTCTACCTTTCCCATGAAGGCAGTACCATCCCCCGTAAAAGCGAACACGTCGAAATCGGTGTTCTTCAAGTTGTCGGGGGTAGTAGGGGTAGCCCTCGTTTCCGCCGCATTACTTAACACGTTAAAACCAATCGCATTCCGTGAGGAGGTTTCCACATTCGCAATCTCCTCGTCTGAGCAACCCATCAACAATGTTCCAAAGATTGCCCAAAGCATTACTGTACTTTTTTTCATAAATAAAAACAATTTAAATTGATACATATAATTAACAAACTCGTATTACAACACTATATCCATATTCACATCATCCCAATCATCAACGTCCACATCAAATCCCGCACCGTCACTTCCCGGCTCGGATGGTACCTCATAATCAAAATTCAACACCAGATGCACATCACCGACATGCCCCGCTACCGGGACATCATGCACTTGGTCGCTCACGTCCTGTTCCAATACAGACATGCTGCCGGAACGGTTCTTGAGATACAGCCGGAAAACATTGGGCTCTCCTTCAAGTGCGGAATGTCCAAACGTATAGAATCCGCCTATAATCTGATTCCGTGAAACCATTCCATCAAAGAGCAGGCTCTCCGAAAGACCGGCGGGCAAACTGTCGCCGGACATGTTAAGCGAGCCGGACATGCCGGAAAGAGCAGCCCGCAAATCCGCCACCCTATCCAGTCCCCGAAGACCGTTCACCTCATACGTGTAGTGACATACCATGTTTACGGGAGTTAGCCGTACTATCTCCGCGCTTCCTCCCGGAATGTCCTTGAGGATAACTCTGTCTATATGGTCGCCACACAGCCAGGGTGGGGTGACAGCCATTGTCCGGTTATCCGGCGACTGAACATCACGCGTATCGGCAGTAAAAAGCGTGTAACTGCCGTTTTCTTTCCAAACCATCCCGTCGGTATCGTAGTTGAAGCAAATTACCCGGTAATCATTCTCGGGGAGCTCCACTTCCCCATCCTCTCCTCCGGGGAAATCAAATATCCACGTGTTGCTTTCATCGTCGGTCGGATAAAATACGACCCTCATGCCTTCAGGCTTGTCATGATTGGAAATCTTGGTCCAGTCGAATACTACCCGCACCTTGGCAAAGTGCGGATGATCGTAACATAAATCCTTATGCTCACAAGCCGTCAGTCCTATCCATAAAAATATGAACACCAGACAAAAGCGTATCCGTATCACTGCCTGCCTCCTTTCTTCTCGTTGTAGTTGCCACGGCCGATCAACCACACCAAAGAGATACCCGCCTTGGTCGGGCCGAACCAGCGGCGGTTTTTAGTGGTCTGCCATACATAGTGACCGTCCAAAGGGATGTACTCCTTGTACGATCCTCCAAGGTAGCCGATTCCCAACGTGAAATCCACATTGAACCGATGTCCCACAGGTAACGAGTAGCCGTAAGCCACGCCTCCCCCGTAACTCCATTTATCCCCCAAGTAACCTTTCCCACCCAATTCGAAATCATAGGTGACGATCTGCCCGTACAATCCGACATGATGCCCGGAAAACGGTTTTTCCACCGCTCTCCGACCGAACCAGCGGCGCAACTCCACATCTCCCCCATAGATACGCCAATAATTATGCTTCCGATCACTTTTCCACCAGGCATACATCCAATTCCCGGCCACAGACCAGTTCTTCCCCAAACAGAACTCAACCCCGATGTCAGGTATCAAAACAGCGTCATAAAGCAAGTTTGTTTTCACCGCCATGCAAAACGGCCGTTTCTTTACCGGAGCTATGACGGTAACGGTATCACGGATGCACAACGTATCACGTGTATGTATATATACCGTATCTCTGACGGGATTTATCGGATCACTATCATAGCATATTTTCACCATCGACGAACGAAGTTTCGGAAAATGGAATTTATACAAATATGAGTATGGCCTCCCCCCTTTCAGTCTTTTCAGTTCTCCCCCCAAATAAGGGCTGTCCTGGTTTTCCAAACGGACGATCTTCTCCAACAAACGAAGGACATCCTCCCTCTCCGGAACATTCACATCCGCTCTCACCATCGTTATAAGTCCGTTCCAGTCGCTTCCCGAAAAATGAAAATCCATCTCCAATACCGGAATCTTTATATAAGGTGATATATACCGCCACAAAACCTCTGCTCGTTTTTCAGACAGCCTTCCATTCAACAGCCCCCCTCCTTCCGGGGAAGCTCCTCCTATTATTTGAATTTTCCTGATAAGACGGACGGAGTCGTTCAATGCGGAACAGATTTTAGCAAACCGCTCCATCTCGTTCCCATTGTCAAGTAAACATGTATCTATATTTACCTTTCCTTGATGAAAATAGATCCTTACCGAATCACGCTTCTCCTGAGCGGATATTTCTCCGCTTATACTCAACACGAGCACGAACAATACACATTTAATATAAAAACCTCTTTTCGTCATTTAATCATTTGTTAATATGACAATCCAAACCCAGGCTTTTACACCCCCTTGAATTTCGACCGCAAAAATACACACTTATAAACCAGCTTCCAAAGCAAAAAACAAGTATTTTAAACTTATAAATACTTAAAAAGACAACCACACAACAACTACAACACTTACCACAGCAGCCAATCATGCTTACACAACAACTAAAAATACTTAACATCATAAAGAAAAGTACTTAAACATACAAAAAAACAGTTATCTTTGCAAGAAACATCATACTTAATAACACTTAAAACAATAAAATACATGATATTCAGCACAAAAGCCGCCTCTTTTCTAAGTTCAATAAAAACTCAAACTTACGACAAAAAAGAAAGAGAAATGATAATAACGTATCAACAAAAACGAGTCTTTCATCTATCCCTGCTCATGCTGGTCTTATGCGCACCCATATACATATATTCAGTTCCATTTCCCAATGAACAGTTTTATTATATTAACAGCGTATTATTCCTGTTTATCATTATGTGCACTCTCGCTTATTTTAAAAAGAGAGTAAATCTGACCACGACCTTTTCCATTATACTGATAGCCATACATATCGAGATTTTTATCGAAATAATTTATTGCTCAATATGTAGCGGATATGAATATAGTTATCAAAGAGCATTGATAATGAGTAACATTACTATCTCTCTCTTATTTACCATGCTTTCCATCTGTGCCTATATGAGTAATATCTCCATCCTATTGTCCTCCCTTACCATAGCTTCCTATACAATCTGCACACTTATCACCGACGAACCGTTCCTATACAGTTATCTGCCTTTGATCATCATCATATACACCATGATCCCCTTATTAGGAAGATCCTTACACAGTAATATCAGCAGCTTGCTAAAAAGTAGCAACTTGCTAAAAGAGGAAGAGGAAATGCTTTTGAAACGTCTCCAAATGAAAAAGGAAGAACTATTCGCGTTCGCCGAGTTGTTAAGCGAGAATAACCCGGAAGAAAAGACAAGCTCCCTGTTAAACATAATAGGGGAACAATCCAAAGAAAATCTTTTTACAGCCCTTGCCGCATACCAGAAAAAGGAAAAAAGTAAACTTGATACAATCAGGAGAATATATCCCAATTTATCCCCGTCCGAATTAAACATCTGCCGTTTAATACTGCAAGACAAGACCGTCAGCCAAATATGCGAATTATTACATCGGAGTAGCGGAAACATAACCAGCCAACGAGCGAACATACGTGCCAAACTCGGACTGAAAAAAAGCGACAATTTAAAAGAAGCATTACAAGAACGCATGAGGCTGTATGAAGAAGAACACCGGCAAGAGGACTTTTCAGCCATGCGTTAGGGATTGCAGAGTAAAGCCCACAGCCTTTAGGCGAGGACTTGAAACGTAAAGCCCGACCGTCCCACGGGAACGCCCAAAAGAAAAAAAATCCCCCGAACATTCATCCGGGGGTAGTGTAAACTGAACTGTGTCACGGCTCTGTTTTTTATTCTTTCCCTCTTATTTGTGTGCAGATTTCACATCTGCATACAAATAAGAGGAGCCTTTCACAAGCAAAGTTACATAATCTTGAACCTATCACCAAATTTTATGGCAAGTTGCTGTGATATCAGTGCCCAATTAGACAGTGGCATAGTCCATTTCCCACTAATGTCTCGATAGGCAAGATACACAAGCTTTTCAAGTGCGGTGTCTGACGGGAACACACCTTTGTTCTTCGTTACTTTACGCACCTGACGATGATAGCCCTCAACCGTATTGGTTGTGTAGATAAGTTTGCGGATTGCAGGAGTATACTGAAAATATTCCGTAAGACGCTCCCAGTTGTCGCGCCAGGATTTGATTACTATGGGGTACATCTCACCCCATTTTCATCAACCATGTCAAGCTGTGCTAATGCAGAATCCTTGCTTACAGCACCATATACGGTCTTGAGATCCTTCAGAAACTCTTTCTGATGCTTGCTTCCTACATACTTGATTGAGTTACGGATTTGGTGGACTACACATAGCTGAACGGAGGTTTCCGGGAATACACTTTGGATGGCATCAGGGAATCCCTTAAGACCGTCTACGCAACAAATCAGAATATCACGTACACCACGGTTCTGAAGGTCGGTCATAACATCAAGCCAGAAGTTAGCACCCTCACTCTCAGATATATACATACCAAGAAGATCCTTGTGACCAGACTTGTTTACACCTAGGACATTGTATATTGCACGAGTGACTGCACGACCCTTATCGTCTTTTACCTTGTAGTGAATGGCGTCAAGCCAGCAAATGGCATAGACGGGGTCAAGCATACGGGACTTCCAGGCTGTTATTTCGGGAATAACTCGGTCGGTTATAGCACTGATGGTTTCTGCTGAAAGGGTTGTGTTAAACTCACGCTCAAAGTACTTGCTTATATCACGAGTGCTTGTACCAAGAGCATACATGTTGATGATTTGATCTGCCATACCTTCAGCAAGAATTGTCTCACGTTTCTTAACTGTCTCCGGTTTAAAAGAACCGTCACGGTCACGAGGGGTTTCGACTATCACCTCTCCATACTTTGTCTGTACGGTCTTGCTCATCTTGCCGTTACGACGATTGCCAGAACTGCAGTCAACGCTATTAAGGTGAGCATCCATCTCACCTTCTAAGGCTGCGTTTAGGATACGTTCTAGCATAGGAGCCAAAGCTCCGTCTTTACCGAAGAGTGCTTCACCGCTACGCAGCTGCTGGGCTGCTTTCTTGTAGTCTATTTCCAAATTGGCCATATTATAAAAACTGTGTTAAACTATTATTATTATAGCCTGACACAGTTTATTTTACACTCTCGAACGGGGCATTGAAAGCACTCTTGGAGTTTTTCATTTGTCAACAGGTTATTATCTTTGGATAGGTAGCTTTTTGACTTTGCTATTGGGCGAAATCGCATTGTTTGTATTAAAAAACAAAATAGGATGACTCACTATAATCTACTTCGTATTTTTCCATAAATGCAATCCTTGCCAAAAAGCAGTTTGTTCGGGTGGTTGTTTGGGCGTTCCCCCTTCGGGTCGGGCTTTCCGCTACAAGTCCTCGCTATGCTGTGGCTTTTCCCCTGCAATCCCTAACGTGGGTGAAAGGGTTTTCACTATCTTGCGCTTGCACTTTGACACACGGGGCTTCGGCTGTTCGCCGAAACTTCCCGCGCCCCGTCCCGCCCGAAAGAGTTCCCCGGCGTTTGTCCGGCAGCCGACATTATTCAAGGTAGTATTCTATAATATCTTTTATCAGTAGCTCTTCTCCTTGTTTCCATAATTTCCAGCCTTGTTCACTCTTTATTGTATCGCCTTGTACCTCAAACGGTTTTCGGACTTCTGTATTGTCCTTGAAGCAGACTACCGTCACCATGCGAAGATAGTCTTCCCAAGAGATATAGTAGGTGTCAAAGTCATGCGTTCTTTTCGCTGGAATACCATTTATCCGCATGAGGCTGCGGTTGCGTTGCATCCTGTTTCCATGCATCATAATCTGCCCAGATGAACAGTTGATCCATGCCGTTTTTCCGCTTTCCTCGTTCAGTACAATTTCAGCCCTTCCCGCCATTAAGCCCAACACTCTAAAACGGAGCATGGGAAAAGTGTAGATCAGACTTGCCGTCTCTTCTAAGTATTCATGTATGTTGCTTCCGGATCTCCATGCCAAGGGCATTAACGTATCTGATTCCGAAGAGTAACGATAGTAATATCTGCCATCTTTGCATGAAGCGTTATTCTGTCCGTCCTGCCATTCCTGCGGATTGTCATCCTTCCTTTTCCGCTCGGCAATATCCTTGTCAAACGGATACTGATGCAGTGCAATGCTATCTTCCGGCTCCTTGCACGTTGCTGTCCGGTATAATGGTATGACGGGGTTCTGCTCGGCTATGACCTCCATGAACCCAATACCCAAAGGAGCATATAATCCATTCTTGCGTTGGAACTGGAAATGATTGCCTTGTATGAAAAGGGAGGGAAAATCATCGGAAGCAATCCCCGTTATTATATCCGCTTCGCCAATAACATCCGCTGTCCGTTGGTCTTGTTTGCATGAAGATGTGCAGGCGGACTCATTGTCTGTCGGAGGCATAGGCGGCTTGCAACTCATGACCGATGCAGCCGTCAAAAGTAGTGTTATGATGACGGTTTTCATCTAAGTTTAAGCCCCACCTTCACCATGCCATGTGCAGGTTTGGGTATTATCTTGATAGTTATGCTGTATCCATTGCCCTGATTTCTCACCGTCGGTGTATTGTCCCTCAATGGTTATATAGGGTTTACCCTCCCATGTTGATTCCACACGATACGAACCGTCGAGTTTTCCATTACGGTAGTGGCATGTAGTCTTGCTGCGTATTGCGCGGCCGTCCTCGAAGATTTCCCATTCCTCGCCATCTTTTTTCCCGTCGATATAATGAGATTCAAAAATCTGCTTACCCGTCTTGTTGGCAAAGCGACGTTCCCGCCCGTTCTCCACACTCTGTTTGTACTCCTTTTCTATCTCTATTTTTCCGTTACGGAAATAGGTCTTTACAGTTCCGTCTATCTTGCCTTGTAGTATGGGTGTTTCCTTTCGGGGAGTAACGCCGTCTTGGTAGTATTCCGTGAATGTACCGTTACGCTTGCCCTTGACATATATGCCCGACTCACGCAATACCCCGTCACGGTAGCGATGATAGTCACCGTTTATCATGCCGTCTGAAAGTTTCACGTGTTCTTCGTCAAGCCCTCGTATAATGCGATATTTTCCCTGCAACGGCCGTTTACTGTCTTTTTTATAATATACTGTGCGGTGTGCATCATCCGTCAGGGGCTGCAAATCATTCCATTCTACTGTTTGTTGTGCGGAAACCGTGCCGCAAAGCAACAAAAAAATGTATAGTATCAACATTCTATTCATATGTCGTATATTTTTATTTTTCGAGGTTGATAATGTTCTGTGGCAAACTGATTTTCAGGGGGGGGCAAACCGCTTATTATATTTATTTTGAAGAAATTTCTCCATTCTTATAGCTTTGCTATAAAATAAAGCATTAATCCAACTATTATATTCACTCTTCAAGTTTACTTTTCACCAATTTCAGGAATTCCTCCTTAGTCATGAACCTGTCGAGAAAATCATTCAGTCGTCCCTCATTGGTTACTTCCGTGAAAAATTCCTCATGATCCGTACTCCAGACGACAGGATTCTCAGGGTCGTTATCTGACAGGCAGATGAGATAGTAATTGGGATAACCGTCCGTATAAAGCAGCTCTACAAAATCCGGAGTGGCACAATTTGAATACTTGATGATTTCACCCAGCTCTGCATTATCCGTAAACCAACCATTCCATTCTTCAAAATCCGGTGTCCCTTTTTGGAATGGCGTAAATGGTCTGGCAACCCAAAACAGTTGGCGGCGAGGTTCTTCATCCAAGGTAAAGAACGTATCTGTCATTTCCTTATAGAACGCCTCCCTGTCAGAATTGAACAACTCCATATGCTCATCCACCCAATCGCCCAAACCTTCAATCGGCTCTGTATCTTCGGCAGCCAGCCAGGGCGTGTCCACCGGTTTAAGGAACAAGGCCGTATCGAATGTAATGGCACAGAGATCCTCTTTCAGTGAATTCCCTTTCAGGTTTGCTACGTTGCCGCCCAGTAGCCTGATTCTGTCTGTTATTTCCTTTTTCATGAGTGCCGTATAATTTTGTTATTATTTTTGTTTGAGATTCACATGCCCGGACAGCCATTGGAAATATTTCCAGTCTTCCTTGAAAATCTTTTCCCCTTCGAGCATATAGGCGCGGAGAAGAAATTCAGTTGCATTGGTTTCATCCTCCATTTCCAGATAGTTCTCGCCAAGGCGCAGCAGGATGAAAGGATTGTCTGTCTCTCCGATATTGTAGCATTTGCGGAAAAACTCCAGCGACTTGCCGTAGTTCCCCATCATGAAATGGGCGTCACCGATTGAGCCGACGAGCCAGAGATATGCTTCCCAGTCTTCCTTCGGTTCAGGAAGGATGTCCAGTGCCTCTTGGAAACAGGAGATGGCTTTCGCGTAATCTTCGCTTTCCATCGCCTCATTTCCCGTTTCTGACAGTTCTTCGATTCTGTCGTACAGTTCATCTGAAAGTTCCATATTCCTCTATTTTTCTTTGATATTCTTTGATGCCCACATCCCGATATCCTGCTTGCTCAATGCCGCAGCCATCAGGTCGGGGAATTTGTCAGGCGTACAGGCAAATGTGGGAACACCCAGACCGGCAAGATACTCGGCATTACGCTTGTCGTAGCAGGGCGCCCCGTCATCGTTCAGGGCCGGAAGCACAATCAGCTGCACACCGCTGGCCACAATGGAGGCGAAACGCTTGCGCATCTCCTTCTCGTCACCGCCTTCATAGAGGTCGGTCACCAGTACCAGCACAGTGTCCTGCGGCCGTGTGATCACACCCTGACAGTAAGTCAGGGCCCTGGCTATGTCGGTTCCTCCGCCGAGCTGGACACCGAACAACAGGTCAACCGGGTCCTGCAGGTCATCGGTAAGGTCAACGACCGAAGTGTCGAACACCACCATACGCGTATTGACGGACGGCAGGGAGGCCAGTACCGAACCGAAGATGCCGGAATATACGACAGAGGTTCCCATCGAACCGCTCTGGTCGAGACAGAGAATGATGTCCTTCAGAGCCTTGCATTTTCTGCCGTAGCCTATCCTGACTTCCGGAATGACGGTCTTGTACTGGGGCTGGTAGTTCTTCAGGTTCTTTATGATGGTCGTCTTCCAGTCTATCTCGTTGTAACGGGGATTGCGCCTTCTCGCCGAACGGTTCAAAGCACCGGTGACGGCCTGCTGGGTCGGGGAAGAGAGCTTCCGCAGCAGGTCATCCACGACCTTGCGTACAACCTGACGGGCCATGTCCTTGTTCTTTTCGGGAATGGCCCTGCCGAGTGACATCAGTGTAGCTACCAGATGTACGTCAGGGACAACTGTTGCCAGCATCTCCTTCTCGGTAAGCAGCGAATCGATATGCAGACGCTTGATGGCATCCCTCTGGATGACCTGCACGACGGTCTGTGGGAAAAACTCCCGGATATCGCCAAGCCAGCGGCTTACCTTTGGGGCCGACGACCCGAGTCCGCCGCGGCGGTCACTGTCATAGACGGCTTCCAGCGAACTGTCAAGGCGCTGTTCTTCCACCGTCAGCGTTACACCCGTCCCGTCAGCGGCATTCCCGCCGAGAGCCATACGCCATCTTTTCAAATATTCTGTTTCCATGTTCTGTTCCTTTTTTATCCGATTCCCAGAAGTCTGCCGAGCAGGGGTATTACTTTGGATGCATCCCCGTCATTGCAGGAATGTTCCCCGGAGGCGATTCCGGTATCGGTTCCGTTCAATTCGAATCCTTTGGCCTTCTCGCCGAGTTTGCGGCGCTCGGCTGTAGTGAAATTGCTGAATGTACGTCTGATCACCGGCAGCAGTTCTATGAAATTTGCGTCGCTCAAACCGCAGAGCCAGCCGTTCACGAGCTGCCACAGGTTGTCGTCCAGCAGCAGTACCGAACCTGATGCACGCAGGAATCCCTCAAACCAGTATGCGATGTCGGAAGGTGCGTTGCCCACCGATGAATAGAAGCTCAAGGTGTCACGCATCTCTTCACGCGATATCCTGCCCTTGTCGTAGAGTATGCGTGCCGCGTACCCGGAGAGCAGCGGATGCGCTCCTGATGAATTGCGGATCTGCTGCACGAACCCATACCACATGCCGTTCAGCTCTTCGTCATCAAGCGTGGATACGGCATAGTTGGTAGCCGACAGGTGTTCAAGAAGTTCTCCGGCTGCCTCCTCGTCGATGTTGATGCAGACGAGCAGACCTCCTGCAAGGATACGTGCCACCATGGCCCGGAGCATGTTGCCCACCTTGCTGAAATCCAGATTGCGGACATCGCCGTAACGGACGATGTTCACCAGGTCGGGAACCGCTTCCATCATCTCCACAATGTCTGTGGATGCCGCCGACAGACGGTCAAGACGGATGGTCATCGCTTCCACAAGCTCCGGAAGGTTGGCCGGAATGACCCGGTCAAGAAGTCCCGTCAGTTCGGGGATTCTGGTGATTCCGGTCATGCGGTCGGAGACGTACTTCTGCACGGCTTCCTCCACGGTATTGCCCCAGACTGCCCGTTCTATGATGCAGACAATCTGTTCCGGTCTATGGTAAAGACTCCATTTTTCCTTGAAAGTACCCTTGCCGCCTGCGGTTTCCGGCTTGGCCCAGTCTATGTCAAGCAGGGCCAGGCGGTGGAAGAACAGGCTGCGTTCCAGGTCGGTCTCCTTGCGCAGGTCAAGTGTCATCTCCTTTATTTCCGCCGTGAAAGGAACACGCAAGCGTTTCTGCTGCCGTTCCACGTCAATCAGGAGAGGGACTTTGGGTACCGCTTCCGGCACTTTGCCCAGACAGTTGCCCACGATGAGCGATTCCCTGACGAGCTGCAGCAGCATATCGTCCCCGAAGCCCATTACGGTGGTCACCGCCTCGTTGTATTCCTCAAGCGTCGGGGCGGGCAATCCACGCAACGCAGCTGTCGTCTGCGCCAGACGGACTGTCTCGATTACGTGGGCCACCGAGATGTCCATGTCCTTCTTCCTCAGAAGGGCCGCTATACGGCTGACCCACCAGGTGCCGTCATCTTCCGGATGATGCCACAGGTAATGATACCATCCCGGAGAGTCTATGCCGGCCCCGTAACCGCTGCGGAAGGTGAGCCTGTCATACGTCCACGGAATCCACGTGCATTCCGCCTTTACCTTCGGGAGCCCTTTCAGCAGCTCGTTGTCATCCTTCACCTTCGGCATATTCTCCAGTGCCGGGACATGCCATGCCCCGCAGATTACGGCTATGCACCCGAAAGGTTCCTTCTGGGCCGCTCGTATCATGCGACGCATCCACGCTTCACGGACAAGGTTCCTGCGGGAGGTATGTTCCGGGAGGGCTTCCCTGAGCGCGGTCACAGCTTCCTTGACGGCCTCGAAGATGCCGCTGCCGTCTCTGCGCTGTTCTATGTTCATGTTCCACCACGATTCACCGTCAGTATAGCCGGCAGCTTCTGCCAGCAGGTCAAACGGATCACCCGGCTGTTTAATAGCTTCATCATCCGCTTCTACAGGCTCGTTGCCATCCTTCCTTTCCGCTTCGAAGGCAAGGGAATGGGCAAGCGGGAGATCGAAGAAGCGTAAGGTGACATTCTCCCGGAGAGCATAGCGCAAAGCCTGCCATTCCGGCGAGAAGTCGGCAAACGGATAGAATACGGCATTCTGCGGCACATCGGGTTGATAGCCGAGCAGGGCTACCGGAGGCTTCATCTGCCCGTAGGAGACGAACGGCATGAGAGCCTCGGCCTCCGCCGGTCCCTCAAGCAGTATGAGGTCGGGACGGATACGCTCAAGTTCCTGCAGGATGTTCCGGCAGGAGCCCGGCCCGTGATGACGTATTCCCAATAGATGAATGTCTGTCATATTACTTGTCTCATGCAAAATACGTCAATCAAATCATATCTCTTGAAGCCCTGTAGATGTCTTTCCAGCCCTCACGGTTCTTGACCACTGTCTCCATGTATTCCTGCCATACCACTTTGTCCTGTACAGGGTCTTTCACCACGGCACCGAGGATGCCTGAAACGAGGTCCTCCGCATGGATCTGGCCGTCACCGAAATAGCCGGCCATGGCAAGGCCGTTGTTCACCACGGATATGGCTTCTGCCGTACTCAGTGTGCCGCTCGGGCTCTTGAGCTTCGTCTTGCCGTCGCCGGTGGCTCCCTGACGCAGCTCACGGAAAATGGTGACGACACGACGGATTTCATCAAGGGCAGGTTTCTCTGCCGGCAGCTGCATCACTTTCTCGAAGCTCTCCACGCGGCGGCGGACAATGTCAACTTCTTCCTCAAGCGTGTCGGGCAACGGGAGGATGACCGTGTTGAAACGGCGTTTCAGTGCGCTTGAAAGGTCATTCACACCTTTATCCCTATTGTTGGCCGTGGCTATGATGTTGAATCCGCGGATGGCCTGCACCTCCTTGTTCAGCTCGGGGATGGGCAGGGTCTTCTCCGAAAGGATGGTGATGAGCGTATCCTGCACGTCAGAACCGATACGGGTAAGCTCCTCAATGCGGCCGATCTTGCCTTCCTGCATCGCCTTCATCACCGGGGTCTGTACCAGGGCACCCTCACTCGGCCCCTCGGCGAGAAGACGGGCATAGTTCCAGCCATAGCGGATGGCCTCTTCTCCCGTTCCGGCGGTACCCTGTACTATCAGCGTCGAATCGCCTGATATGGCTGCCGCCATGTGCTCGCTGACCCAGCTCTTGGCCGTACCGGGAAGACCGTACAGAAGCAGCGCCCGGTCGGTGACAAGGGTGGCCACGGCAATCTCCATCAGGCGGCGGTTGCCTATGTATTTCGGTGAAACCTCAAAACCGTTCTTCAGTATCCCTCCCATGAGGTAGGTGACCACGGATTGGGGTGACATCTCCCAGTTTTCGGGAATCGGGTTGGTCTCGTTCTTTTTCAGTTCATGAAGTTCCTCTGCAAACTGTTGCTCGGCATGTTGTCTCAGTAAAGTGCTCATATGAATATCAATATTTATTTTTCATTTAACAAAGTGTCTATTTCAGATTTAAGATCCATGAATTCCAGCATCTTCGAGCAGAACTCGTTCATGGACGGCGAAGCCTCCGCCGAAGAGGCGGCCTTGGCCTTGATCAGGTTCCTTAGATGTGACGGGATATGCATGGCAAGCCGTTCCGCCATGTCTGCGGCATAGTACAGGTAATCCTTTTTCAGAATCCAAGACATGACGCTGGAAGAGAATTTCGGGCCCCATGCCTCGTAGTCGTTGCCGTACCATGAGTCGGGTATGAATCCGAAATCCCGGACCGTTTCCGGCCAGCTGATTTCCTCCCGCTGGGAGGGAGTGAGCATCGCCACGAGTTCCGGCTTGCGCAGATAGGAAGGGTCTTCCTTCAGGGTGTGGAAAGCCCACAGCCCGTCCGAGAAGTTGAGTATCGGGTCCTCCAGCTCCAGGAACTTCCTGAAAGGGGGATGCTTGGCGAATTTTCTCGCGGCCTCTTCCTTACCGCAGCCATATACCTCGCACCAGAAACTCAAAGGCACCCGTTCGGCGAGCTGCCTCAGGATGAATTCGGAATCGCCCTCTTTCTTGTTGGAGCTTACCTCGGACAGCCCCATGGCCTTCATCTCCGGGGTGTATCCGATCTCGTCGTATGACCATCCGGTAAGCATGTTGTGTCTGATATGTCCACGCAGGAGTTCGCAGCAGCGCATCACCATGGCTGAATCGGGAATCATGCACAGAAGTTTCCGTGCCGTTTCCTTGACAATGGAGCTGCGGTCCGACTCCAGCACTTCCTGTATGAAGAGCTCGTCGGCCTTGCTGATGTTTATCCGGAGACATTCAAGCAGCTCGTTGCGCTGGTTGGCCGGTTCGCTCTTCCAGTCTTTCCGCAGCAGTTCAAGGGCTGCGGCAGAATCCTGCTGCCTGAATCTGGCAAGCATCTCCTTACGCTCGCCGTGGGTGGCCGTATCCCAAGAATCGGTGATCCCGCATTCCTCTCCGACAAGGCCCATCTGCCTGATCAGCCATAAGCCTCTGTTCCCGACGAGATTTTTCAGCAGCCTGCGTTCTTCAAACCGCAACGGATTGTTGCGGTCATAGGCACGCCGGATAAGCGGCTGGAGGTATTCGGGCGAAATGATTTTTCCCGACCCCTGCGCCAGACGGTAGGCGTAGGCTAGCATATAGCGTGTACCGTGGAGTCTGGAAAAGAGTTGACTCCGGTCCTTGTCGAAATACGGCAGTTCCTCTTCCGGGGCTGTTTTCACGGGGACAATGCCTTCCGCTCCGGCCGGTTCCCATCCGGCACGCCTGTAGGCGAAGGCGGATGCGGCTGTCATGTACAGGAACGATTCCGTGTCTTCGGCTTTCCCGTGGATCCCGTCAACCAGAGTCTGAAGGGACTCGGGAAAGGCTCCGGGAACGAATTCACGGTTGGCTGTTCCAAGCAGTGCAGCCTGTATGATAGGTTCAGTTACGTTCATCTCTCCAAGTATGATATTCTTTGTTGTACCAAATTCCAACGGGCACAAAAACAAGTAAGTAATTATTCAATGTCTTGAGATCATTAAATACCGCAAAGGCAGTAAGGAATATAGCAGATTGGATTATTCTAAAAGGCCAAATTTATATCTTCTTTTGGCGGCATATTACAAGGAACTTGCCACCCGATCAGGGGGGCTCTTGTGGAAACGGAACTAACAAACAAGCAGTAATTTCGTTTCTTGTTCATGGTAAAGACTACGACAACAAATCCGGTAGCGGTATTTACTGTTATTTAGGTCAGCCACGGGTTTCGATACGGGTCATAATCTGTTTGGAAAGTAGCCAGTTGCCAATCGGTAACCGGCTTTTTCGTGTCATCGACTTTACGGGGGATTTGTGGATTAAGTCGCAATTTGGCGGCATCATTAAGCCATTTCATGCTATCCTCGTAATCGCGCATACGGACAACACTGACATTATTCGGGGCAATGAGTTTCGTGAGCTCGTAGATAGCCAATCGAACCATATGCTTCTTGAGGTTGTAGTTTCGTGGATCGTGTAATGATAGGTTTAGACCGACTTGCGGCGTGTCCGCGTTCACATCCGTTTCCGGGTAAAATACCCGTCCGTCATAAACTACATATTCGTGTTCCGACAATTCGTAGGCATTGTATGATGAATCGTAATCGGCTATGGCTCCCCAACAGTCGGACACCATAGGGTCAAGATTGCAATCGAAACAGTCAAGCGTCATCAAAGTATAGAACGCCCCTTCATATTCAACGACTGACCACAGAGGATACTCGACAGGCTGCCATAACGTGACTTCCGTCTCGATCCAACCGCCGACCATCGGGATACGGATATCATCGAACTTGTACCCGTTTTCGGCAAGGCAAATATAGACAACACCGTTGTAGTTTACTTTATCACCCGGATAATAGGTGTTGAACTGGGAATAATTTACAACTTGTCCCGCATCGACGTGGATATCGGAACACTCTTCCCAATAGATTGCCGTTGCCGGCTTGCGATAGCCGCTGACGGAGCGTGTCACCTCATGGATTTGTCCCTCGAAATAGACATGCACACCCACGGGATAGGTAATTCGACGGTCGTATTCGGCGATATATTTTCCTTTTGCAAGTTCCTTTTCAATCTCGTAGTTCTCCGACAAATATTCCACAATGCTCATCTCCGCCGATTCTTCCGCCTGGATGAATCGTGCATCATTGCCCCGCGTGAGTTGTGCTAGTGCTTCCGGAGTAATTATCCCAAGATAGTCGTCATTATTGAGAAACCGTCTGTACATATCCTTGTTCCGTTATTAGTATGAAAATCCTTCCTGAATTACCGATGTGGAGACCACATACCCGTTCCCGTCGCCTCCGCTCTTGAACTTGTACCAGCTGTCGCGCAGGTAGTAACAGAGCAGGTAGTCAAGGCAGTCGGACAAGTGCCCGTACCGTTCATATTTGACACCGGTTTTCGGGTCGGTGGTCTTCTGTTTGCTCTTGGTACCGTCCTCGTTACGAAGCTGGTAAATCAGATCCTGGGTAAGTTTGCGACATTTGATATCGATTTGTATCTCCCAGCCTTCATAGCCCCCGAATACCTCGTTGACGAACTCGCACCGTGTAGCCTGCGGAGGCTGCTTGCGTAACAGCTTTACCTTCGGTCGCAGGATTCCTCTGCCGAAAGTGTCCGTGATGATGGTATAGTTGTTGATGCCGTCCTCGTTGGTGGTGGAGCGTTGTAACCCGGAAGGGTCACCGGTCACATCCACTCCGCCGATATGCTTGTCCCGGTAAAGTTTTAAGCGTACTTTCCGTGCCAACGCAGGTGTGTTGTTCTCCTTTTCCTCCGGCTTGCCGAGTATCTCTTCCAGTATATAGACCTTCCTGTTTTCATAGTCTATTTGTGCGGAGAGCACCGACATTTGGGGGGCAACATTGAAGTCCCACACCGTGATGAGCGGCTTGGTCGGATCGTATGCTTTTTCTTTCAGTCCGGTAACGAGATGCCGGGAGCCGTCGAAACTGTTATAAATCGCCATATCGTTGGCTTCCACGAAATCCCAGTTGCCATAGAGCAGGCGTTCCTTTGTCGCCTGATCCCGGATCTTGTTCAGGGCCGCCTCGTACACCTGACGGAAAGCGATATTCGGGTTGTCAAACACGGAAAAAGGTATATACGCTTCACCCTCGCGGCAGATGACCTTGTCTCCGTTTTCGTCCTGCACGAAGCGGGAACGCACCCAGTTAATCGTCGGATTGGTGGTGAGTAGCATTCTCGGAGTCTTGAATGTCTCATGGGTTCTCCAGCGGAGACGGGAGAACAGCACTTCGACGGCCCGTTCCGAGATTTCCGACACCTCGTCCACCATGGCGATGGTGTATTCCGAAGAGCCGAAACGCTCGAAGTTGGGGTCGCTGGGGATATCCGCCATCTCCTTCATGATGATGACCGAGTCATTCCAGAATGTGAGCGTGCCTTCGAGGTTGTTTATCTTGTAGTTTGTATCCTCTTTCAGTCCCCAATCCTTCAGAATCGACTTGATGGTATTCCATGTCGATTCCTTCAACGACTTGAGTGTCTTACGGGCCACCACCGCACGGATATTCTCGAACCGGATACATGAAGACACCAGCCAAACGCTGCCGATATACGATTTTCCGCCGCCGGCCGCTCCGCCTCCCAGTATCAGCTGCGGCAGGTTCTGCGACTTGCAATGCCTGCATTGGGGCCTGTACTGAGGGTTGCCTTGCTGGTCATAGCCGATAAGGATTTGCTCGATCTCCCCGCCACAATGGGGACAATAGTTCGGTTGCAACAGTTTCCAGAGTTCATACTGCCGTGGGGACGGTTTGAACTCGATGCGCAGGTTTCTGGGTGGTTTGAGCCTGTTGACCGCCATTAGATTTATACAATCTGAATGGTTATGTCCCTTTCGGACTCGAGTATAGCATACAGTTTTTGGAATGTAGTACGGGATTCCAAAACTTTTCCCTTGACCGTATTCTTTCCCACGATGATACAGCCGGCGGAATCGACTTCGGTATTGCCGGAATGGATCAGGATGCCGAGGAAATGCGGCACATCATGCAGATATGGCATTTTCTTCTTGTACCTGGGACTGTACTGAAGAGTGACTTTATAAGTCCCGGCAGGAATGGCAGTCTTGGCATAGACCTTTTCCTTGCAGGTACAGGAACGGCCGCGAGGAGTATCCGGACAGGTTGCCGGAAGTTCCCTCACGGCATCTTCGATGGTATTACAGAAAAATTTGCCGTCGATGGACAGGTCGCCTATGGTATAGGTCTGACCTTTGAATTTGCGGTTGAGTGTCAGCTTCATACTTCGATACTATTTGTATCGAAAGAGTAGAGACGGACGCCGGCTAATGTTTATTATATGTGTTTGTAAAAGGAGGATATTTCAGGAAATGATGTATCTTTGTGAACGGATTGACAGTATTTAATCAAGAGTTAATATGACAAAAGCGGATATCGTCAGGGAAATAGCAACGCAGACCGGTCTGGAGAAGCAGGTCGTGTTACAAGTTGTCGAAGGATTCATGGATAGCGTAAAGTCTTCCATGATAAACGGCGAGGAGGTTTATCTTCGCGGCTTCGGTTCTTTTATCATCAAACACCGTGCGGAAAAGACAGCACGCAACATAAGCAGGAATACCACGATAATAGTGCCTGCCCACAATATCCCGGCATTCAAACCGTCAAAAGCCTTTGCAGGAAGGATGAAATCAGACAAATAAGGTGATTATATGCAACAGGAGCGTTATTCAGATGCTCCTGTTACTTTATACAGGGCAACGAGGTTGGTATTGTCCGATTGGAACAGGAAACGGCCGTTGCTTAAAAGGCATTCGTGGATGGTGTTGTCATTAGGATCCGACTCCAATAAAGCCCCCGCCTTGTTTTCATCGATAAGCAGCATTTCTATGCCTTGTACGGTGGCGGCAGTTGCATCAGCAGGAATTTTCAAAAGTTCATCCATCAGATTCATGTCGTTCATAATATCTCCGTATTTGGCTTGAGTCCCGTCAAGCATTCAATGTACCAAGACCAAAAAGCGTGGGACATAACCCGTAGCACCGAGGTTCTGGTAAACCTATCCGCAAACAAGTTAAGCCCACGCAAAAGCATAGGCGAAAACTGTTTGTCCTGCGGATAAGTGAAATTTACCAGATTTCGGTGCATGACAAAAGCTAACGCTTTCCGTATTTTATTATGTCGTTCTGCCAATATGGTTTTTATGCCGCATCTGCAGAAGAACCGGCCATTATGTGATAACGACCGGACGTGTAAAGGTTATTTTTTAGACTCTTCCAAGGAAAGCTTACGAAACTCTTTCATCAGTTTTTCCAGTTCCAACGAGGTCTTACGGGCACGGGTCCCTGCGGCCTTGTTGCCTTTTTCAATCTGAAGTGCCGCATCCGTGGAGAATGTAGCATATACTTCCTGTATTTTTGAAACCAATTCTTTCATATAAATTCTATTTAAGTTATTGACCACAAAGGTAATGAAAATAATCGAGAATAAGAGCGATTTTGTCAATATTGCAAATATCACATTGGTAATCAATGACTTTTAACAGCCATTACACCGTATGATTTATCCATCAGAGAAATTGTCAAGGTGTTTACAACTTTATGGATATGTCTGGTCAGAACATTTCTTCCATCTGCCGCTTGATTTCTTCCCGCTTTGTATTCTTGTAGTAATGCTTATAGATGGTCAATGGGCTGTTACCAGCCATCTCTGCAACCACATACGGATTATTACCGGCATCTACCATCTTCGATATGAAAGAGCCACGGGCGGAATACCATGTGATGTTTTCTTTAATGCGCAGCATCTTGCATGCTTTCGTCAAGGTTTGTGAAAGGCGTGTGGAAATTTGCTTGACACGTGTAGTCTTCTTGGAAGTGGTCGTGTGTTTATGAGTAAAAACAGGAAATACATAATTTCCATAACTTTGCCCACGGTATTTATTCATGATGGCTTTTGCTTTACTGAGTAATTCCGGTTTGGCTGTTTTGGGAAACTTGATACGTTCATAGACGATGCGGTCTTCCTGGACCAAATCCCATGTCAGGTTACATACATCGACATTCGCCATACCTCCGGTATAGTAGCTGAACAGGAACAAATCAAGATGCAACTGCTCTTTTTTCGTAAACAAGGTACGGTCAACATTTGCGATTTTAGCTATGACTGTTTCCGGAACTGCTCTTGAAGTGGTTTCCGGCCAATTAATATCATCACCGAGACAGAGGAAGTTATCCATATTCACCCCGTACATCTCTTTCTTTTCTGCCTGCCTGCATACGGCACGGAGCAACCTTAGTTTGTGTGTAAGTCCGGCCTTGTTGCCATTTCTGATACCTCTTTCTTTAAGCCAAAACGCAAAGTCAAGAAGAAACTCTTCTGTAATATCCGTAAAGAAATAAGAGGAAAAGGCTTTTTCATATTTTTCCTTTGTAAACGCCTGCAGTTCACGCTTGAGATAGACATACCGTTTAGCATTGGTCGTGCTGTCGACAATCTGACCGTTCTTGATGCGTTTCTTGTTTTTGAATGTCTCTTCAAGATAATCGATCATCTGCTGGACACTCTTTACTTTGACCTCGGGTTTGGCCGCCTTGATTTCATCGAAGCAATGTGATAGCTGGACGGGCGACCAGTTCCTGCCTTCCATCTCCCAGGTATCGGCGACATGCAGATATTTGGTTCGCAAATCGAAAAGCAGTTTGTTCTTGGTAGTGGCCTCCGCACTCCCTACACGGAAACTCTGAGACTTGACATCCCAGTCTTTTAATAGCCCTGTGATGTTTATAACCTTCGGCACACGGGCGTAACCGGTCTTGAAGAAAATTATCTCCAGCTTGACCATCTTGGTGTCTTTCGGGTTCTGCTTACCCCTGATGTTAATCGTGTACATAGACTGATAACGAGTTAGTTAATGACTTATTATTAATTCGCATTAGTAGGAATCAATTGGTATTAATTAACCTACATAGAAACCTACATGAAAAGAGTAGTTTCCTTAGCGAAATAATGTTTATACGGATAAATCCGTACTTGTGTCATTTACTAACTCGTTATCAATCAACTATTTTTCCTAATCACAAAAGTTGTGTCCGAAAAAAGGGTGTGCCTGCATGGAAAATCCTTTTTCTTTGTCTATCAAGTTTTAATGAATACTGCTTACATACACCAGCTACCACTCTATAAATTTACCACGAGCTCTGCGTTCCGCCAACATCTGTGTAAGAAAACGCTGGCGGTCCTTGGCTATGTAACGCCGGGCAAAAATATTAGGAACAGCTACCCCCAAGGCTATACAGAAAATGATAAGCGCCGAGTTAATACCATTGGAAAAAGCAAGTGTCACTTCTCCTACCACTCCACGCATATTGATAAGCGCCAGCAACGAACGATACATCAAGACACCGGGAACCATCGGAATGACAGAAGGAATAGTCAGCACATGATTAGGAACATGAAACCAATGAACGGCTTTGACAGCTATCAAACTCACAACAAAGCTTCCCATAAACGAACCGATCACCGGACCATATCCTAATTCAAAGTTTACAAAGTTACGGGTACATACTGCAATTATTCCACCTACAGCCACCACCCACAACAAACGTCTCTGCACATTAAATATAGTGGCGAATCCCATAGCCGCAATAGCAGCCGCAACAGCATATACCCAATAAGCATCGTGCGGCACCATGCTCAGTTCACTGAACTTCTGGTCGATAGTCACATCACTCATCACCAGCAGCCTCAAGGCAAAAGCGATACCAAACGCCATGCCTCCTACCATCATTACCGTGTTGGCTGCACGCGTAATACCTACCAACAAGTGATTGTCAATCATATCGTCCACAAAATTTATCAGCGGCACACCGGGAACTATATATAAAGTACAGGCCAGCAACGGATGATACGGAGTGGAAGATAAACCTGAAAAAGAAAACGCATAAGCCAGACAAGTACATAAAAATGCAGAGATCGCAATACTCATATATACATTGATACCGAACTCAATGCAACGGGCACGGGTACGGAACCCCACAAAAGTACAAATAGCCGTAATCAGAAAAGCAATCCAGTCACCACCAAACAGCTTGCAGAACCCTCCACAGGCAAACCCGGTACAGATTGCCACGACATAGGGGGTATAATTACGCTCCTGACGAGCAATCTTCTCCAGTTCTTCCTCGTATTTATCCAATGAATAATCCTGCTCAATGGCACGCCACGAAAGTTTACTGATTTTTGAAATGGCTTCCATATTGATGCCATGTTTCTCGCATTTCTGAAACTTGGAAAAAGAGTGCTTCTCGTCACTCACATTGACCATCAGCATCGTCCACCGGATATCAATATGCAGTTTCTCTTCCGGAATGCCCAGATAAGCGGCCACGCGCTTCATGTTTCTTTCAATCCGGTTAGTGTCTGCCGCACTCTCCATCAGCAGCTTGCCGGTACGTAATAAAAGGTCTAGTTTACGGCGCAATAGCAGCACCTCTTGTTCATTTGTTGTCTCGTTCATCTTCTTTTTACCTCAATTTTGTTTACTCTGACAGGAAACAGGTTGTTTTTTCGGGGTGCAAAGGTACAAAAAGTATATGATATTCATAACTAAATGTAGGAACAGAAATGAAATTGTCGTATCTTTGACCCGAAATAATTAAGTTAGATATGGTAACATTCAAAGAATTCTTTTCATTCAAGAATAACCGCTTCTTCTGGCTCAATCTGATAGCGATGGTAGTGGTCATTGTGGCAGCAGCCTGGGGAACCCTTCAATGGCTGGACAGCTATACACGCCACGGCGAAGCAGTGGTAGTGCCCGATGTAAAAGGAATGAATCTGCGGATCGCAGAAAATGAACTCGACAAGCAGTCACTAAAATCAATCGTCATAGACTCCAGCTATGTAAAAGGAATAGCCCCCGGTGCTATTCTGGAACAGAATCCCGCCGGTGGCTCCAAGGTGAAGTCGGGCAGAACCGTCTATCTGACCGTCAATGCAGACAGCGCCCCCAAGGTAGCCATTCCCGATGTCATGGATAATAGTTCTCTCCGCCAGGCCGAAGCCAAATTACGTGCATTAGGTTTTAAAATAACCGAACCCGAATATATCAGCGGCGAAAAAGACTGGGTATACAGCATAAAATACCGAGGACGCGACTTGAAAGCCGGAGAAAAGGTTCCTCACGAAGCCGTACTGACACTCACGGTAGGCAACGGCAATGAAACCATGCCCGAAGATTCTGCATTGGTAAATGAATCCGGAACTGCGAACGATGACAAACCGGTGGTAGACGAATCCTGGTTTTAAACTTAACACACAGTGATGATGAAAGAAGAATATGTGGATGAACTGGACGACACACTGGATGATGTGGAACCGGTAGTGGACAACCCTGCCGAACTGTATGAACATTTCCGTGTAGTAGTAGACAAAGGACAGTCACAGGTGCGCGTGGACAAATATTTGTTCGAACGGCTTGTCAACTCTTCGCGCAACCGTATTCAGAAGGCTGCCGACGCCGGTCTTATCATGGCGAACGGCAAACCGGTGAAAAGCAGTTATAAAGTAAAGCCTTGCGACGTGCTGACGGTGATGATGGACCGTCCACGTTATGATAATGATATCATTCCCGAAGATATTCCATTGGATATAGTCTATGAGGACAACGATTTGATGGTAGTCAACAAACCGGCCGGACTGGTAGTGCATCCGGGATGCGGAAACTACCACGGCACGCTGGTCAACGCCATAGCATGGCATCTGAAAGACAATCCCAAATACGACCCTAATGATCCGCAAGTGGGATTAGTCCACCGTATAGACAAAGATACCTCAGGCCTGCTCGTGGTAGCCAAGACCCCCGATGCCAAGACTCATTTGGGACTTCAGTTCTACAACAAGACCACCAAACGTAAATACAATGCTCTGGTATGGGGTGTCGTAGAAAATAACGAAGGAACCATAGAAGGGAATATAGGGCGAAACCCCAAAGACCGCATGCAAATGGCCGTACTGAGTGACCCCGCCCAAGGAAAGCACGCCGTCACCCACTATCGGGTACTGGAACGTCTGGGCTATGTCACGCTGGTAGAGTGTGTACTTGAAACGGGACGCACCCACCAGATACGTGTCCACATGAAGCACATCGGACACACGCTGTTCAACGATGAGCGTTATGGCGGAAACGAAATTTTAAAAGGAACTCATTTTAGTAAATACAAACAATTCGTAAACAACTGTTTCGAGACCTGCCCCCGCCAGGCATTACACGCCATGACGCTGGGCTTTGTCCATCCCCGTACAGGCGAAGAGATGTTCTTCACCTCTCCGCTGCCCGAGGATATGACAAACCTGATAGACAAGTGGAGAAACTATATCAGTAACAGAGAAGAACTATGAAACGTACTATTGCCATAGTAGCCGGAGGAGATTCCAGCGAACTTGTCGTTTCCTTGCGCAGTGCACAGGGACTTTACTCTTTCATTGACAAAGAGCGTTATAACCTATATATAGTAGAGATGGAAGGGCATCGGTGGGAAGTAGTCCTTCCGGACGGCTCCAAAACCCCGATAGACCGTAATGACTTCAGTTTCATGGAGAACGGCGAAAAGAAACAATTCGACTTCGCCTACATCACCATCCACGGAACTCCGGGGGAAAACGGTATCCTGCAAGGTTACTTCGACCTGTTAGGAATCCCCTACTCCAGTTGTAACGTACTGGTATCGGCCATGACTTTCAATAAATTCACCTGCAACCAATACCTGAAAGGCTTCGGTATCCGCGTAGCCGAATCACTGATCCTGCGTAAAGGATTTGAAATTACAGACGAAGAAGTAATCAACAAAATCGGTCTGCCTTGTTTCATCAAGCCCAACGCCGGCGGTTCCAGCTTCGGTGTCACCAAAGTAAAGACTAAGGAAGATATACAACCCGCCATCGAAAAAGCTTTCGAGGAAAGTGACGAAGTAATGATTGAAGCCTTTATGAAAGGAACGGAAATCACATGCGGCTGTTACAAAACCTCGGACAAGGAAGTGGTATTCCCCATCACCGAGGTGGTAAGTGCCAACGAATTCTTTGACTATGGAGCCAAATACAACGGCGAGTCACAGGAAATCACACCTGCCCGCCTGCCCGAAGATACAGCCGAGCGTGTACGTCTGCTCACCTCGGCCATTTATGACATTCTGGGGTGCTCCGGCCTTATCCGCATTGACTATATCATTACCGAAGGCGAAAAAGTAAACTTGCTCGAAATCAATACCACTCCGGGCATGACAGCTACCAGCTTCATTCCCCAACAGGTGCGTGCAGCAGGATTGGATATAAAAGATGTGATGACTGACATTATAGAAAATAAATTTTAGTGATATCACTGACTAACCTTTATAAATTATGAACATACCAGCTGAATTTAACGAGATTCGTCCGTACACTCCCGAAGAGTTGCCGCAAATCTATGAAGAATTAATCGCTGATCCCGCTTTCCGGACAGTGGTAGAGTCTGTTATGCCGGGCGTACCTTTCGAAGGTCTTGCCATGAAGATGCGTCAATGCAAAACAAACCTGGAATTCCAAAAAGCGTTCTTTTACGGACTATTATGGGATTTAGTGAAAAAAACAGCCAACGGACTGACATTCGACTGTTCCGCCTTGTCCGACTTAACCCGGAACTACACTTTCATCTCCAATCATCGTGATATTATTCTGGACTCGGCTTTTCTATCTATCCTACTGATAGACAACGGAATGACAACCGTAGAGATCGCCATCGGCGACAACCTGCTCATCTACCCATGGATTCATAAGCTGGTACGTGTCAATAAATCATTCATCGTGAAACGCGGCCTCAACATGCGGCAGAAACTGGAAGCATCTGCCTTGATGTCGCGCTACATGCATTTCGCCATGAAGGAAAAACATGAGAATTTATGGATAGCGCAACGTCAGGG
This sequence comes from Phocaeicola sp. RTP21359st1_B8_RTP21360_211022, assembly GCF_040911965.1. Taxonomy (NCBI): domain Bacteria; kingdom Pseudomonadati; phylum Bacteroidota; class Bacteroidia; order Bacteroidales; family Bacteroidaceae; genus Phocaeicola; species Phocaeicola sp. RTP21359st1_B8_RTP21360_211022. The sequence continues at coordinate 2,091 of NZ_JBDFXP010000006.1, read as the reverse complement.
ACGTGCCAAAGATTCCAATGACCGTACCCAGGACAGTGTATTGAAAATGATGGCCATGGCAGGTGAAGGCGATGTTACCGAAAGACTGAAAGAACTGAACATCGTTCCGCTAGCCATTTCTTACGAATACGACCCGTGTGACTTCCTGAAAGCAAAAGAGTTGCAGCAAAAACGCGACGACGAACATTTCCAGAAAAGTCCCGAAGACGACCTGATCAATATGCAGACCGGCCTTTACGGATACAAGGGACGCATCCATTTCCAGACTTCCGCCTGTCTGAATCATGAACTGGACGAACTGAAAGAACTCAATTTGCCGAAATGTGATTTGTTTACCGCCATATCGGAAACCATAGACCGGCATATACACAGCAGTTACCGCCTGTTTGCAGGTAATTATGTGGCGTGTGACCTCTTGATGGGAGACAACCGTTTCACGGCCGAGTACACAGAAGAAGAAAAAGAGCACTTTGAAAAATATCTGGAACAGCAGATTGCCAAAGTCGATCTTCCCAACAAAGACACCGCCTTCCTGCGTCATGCTTTGCTGACTATGTATGCCAATCCGCTCATCAATTACCTGAAAGCGGCAAAAGGATAAGAACGTTTACCGTAAAGGGTGGATGTTACAGTCCACCCTGAAAAAGAAAATAATAAACATGAGGAAAGTCGTTATTTTATCTTTTCTAACCTCTTTGCTTCTCGGCGCGTGCGGTGAAGACGACTATGTATATCCTAATGTTCTGACAGATATGATCGACTTGAAAACCGACCATACAGGAACCGGACGGTATCTGATAACGGATGAAGGGACAGAGTGGCGCATCCAGTCACGTACCGGTCTTGACGGACTGGCACCAGACACCACGTACCGCACGGTTACCATGTACGCTCCATTGACAGACTCGGAAGAAGCAGAAAAAGAAGCCATGCTTTACAATACCCAACTGGTTATTTCTCCTGTTCCCTTGTCCGAATCTAAATTCAAGGAGATAAAGACCGACCCGGTAGCCATTCAAAGCATTTGGCGGGGTGGGAATTACCTGAACCTGATTTTACAAGTCAAAGTCAAAGACCAGAAACACGGTTATCACTTTATTGAGAACAAACTGGAGAACAAAGACGGAGAACAAACATTATACTTGACACTCTATCATGACAGGAATAATGACATCGAAGGTTTCAACCGTAAAGTCTATCTGTCTGTTCCCTTGTGGGCATACGCCGGCAAACTGCATAAAGGCGATAAGATTGTATTCAACATCCGTACTTACAAAGAAGGTATGACCAGTCGTATCTTTTATTTTTAGCAAACAAAAACATCAAAACATTCCATTTTATGATAAAGACCATCTATTTTGTATTCTTCATCTGCGCATTCTCACTAGGATTATGGGCATGTACCGGCAAAGACAGTGACAAATTCAAGAATCTTTCCTCCGACCAGTTTGAGGAAATGATACAGGACAAGACCATCCAACTGGTTGATGTACGCACGGTAGCCGAATATTCCGAAGGCCATATACCGGGCAGCATCAATATCAATGTATTGGACAATGAGTTTGGCACAAACATCGAGGAGCTTCTTCAAAAAGACCGCCCCGTAGCCGTTTACTGCAAAAGTGGAAGACGCAGCCGCAATGCCGCCAACATTCTGGTAAAAAAAGGATTCAAGGTGTATAATCTGGATAAGGGTATCCTGGACTGGAAGGAATTAGGGAAGGAAATAAGTTTTTAACCGTTTTTTCCTTCAAATCCTTCATTATGGCTTAGCAAGTTGATTTACTGCCACTTATTATGAAGGATTTTTTTTCAATCCTTCATAAATTCTTCATCTCTGTAAGTTTGTCCCAGACTCCCCCCGCCCGGTCTTCTATTTCCGAAGCGAGACCTTTTCCTCTTGAATGGTAATCTTGCCACGCGCTATCTTATATAGTCAAGCCAAGGATACACACAGTTTTTCGTCCGATAGAAATCGTTGCGCTGCCCTTTCCTGTTTATCGTTTCACCTTAGGTATTTACAACCGATTATTACTCAATATTTTATAGATAATAAGTCAGAAATATGGTTGTTATTTTTAATTGCACATT